>CAZITS010000428.1:4717-5384 GCA_964542185.1 uncultured Pirellulaceae bacterium | reverse complement strand
CCGCTCCCTAAGACTTCGACGCGTGCCCCAGCCGCGGGTTCCCCACCGGCCAGCAACGTCCCGTAGACCGTCGCTGTGGGGATTTCGAGCAGCGCCGCAATGGCATCGACCTGAACGCCATACAGATACTGGGCATTACCGCCCAATAGGCGGAACACTGGATCGGCCCAGGCGTAGTGAGCCGCGATCGCCTGTTCATCTGCTGCCGAATTCCTTACATCAACGGGAGCCTCGATGATAACTTTACGGGGAGCAACCGCAGCGGCAATTTGCACTGCATCTGCATTTCGGAGTATGCCGGGAACGTACCAATCGAAATTCGGTGTTCCGTTCTGGTCGATCACGTTCTGGTAAGAAATCAAGCCGTGTGTCGCAACCACGCTGTCAACTCGTGAGTCAATCGCCGCCGCATAGAGAGCCATCATTCCTTCACGGATTCCCTCCCCCCAGAGCGTTATTTTTAGTTTCTGGCAATTGGAATCCGTCTGCAGAAAATCAACCACACGAAGAAGATCGAAAATGCGTGTCGCAAAGAGATGCTTTCCCATTGCCAGTGAGAGCAATTGAAAAGTCGGTTCTGCCGCAGGAACCGTCGACCCGGATCCACGGACTTGAGGGTCGGCAACTGCCAACCCCTCCGCGAGCAGTGCCTGAATCATCTCTCGTT
>CAZITS010000428.1:0-4707 GCA_964542185.1 uncultured Pirellulaceae bacterium | reverse complement strand
TCGTTTCGGTCGGCTTCCGTTCGGATAACGGGATGACATCTGCAAGTAGATCACGAGTCCCCGGACTGGCGTACCCTGGGCAGGCCAATGCACCTGTAGAGGAACCGGGATCTCGCGTTCCGTTTCGAGCATGATATTTCGCACAGCCTGATACCCCAACACACCGTCATCACTGAGGACACGTGGCGGACTTGGGGGCGCCATATCACCCATATGTGAAATAAGGTCTTCACGGATCCGTTGCTGAAGTTCCTGTGCCTCTGCGATCGTAGTGGGCGGCGATGCGATCTTCTGATTACGCTGGAGAAACGACTTGACCAGTTCGACGACCGCAACACCTTTAGATTCTCCATCAGGAAACACCTTAAGAAGACCAGACTCTCGTTTGAGCAACTCGTTTTCGGCTTGCGCCTTGACCGCCACGTCCGGGTCGTAGATACCCCGCAAATGCTTGTTGAAAAAGTGGATCATTCGCACCCGCTCGGGAAACGAATAGGTATGACCAACATCTGGATCAAGAAAATACGACAGCGACTCCTCTGCGCCATACAACCGGTAAGCTGCCAGAGAACGTGCGTAGATCGGCAACACCCTGTCCGCGACAACATCCGTGTACCCGCCCAGGATCAGCGTCGGCTTGGGAGCTAAACATGCGTAGAGCTCCGCGTGATCGCCATAGAGGCAAAGATTGGGCGTGTGTCCACAGCAGCCGTAGGTCGCCCGTTTCACCAATGCCTCAATCGTCGTCGCGTAACCATTCGGCGCGCAAACTTTGACACGCGGGTCGAGCAGTGCCGTATGCACTGTATTGAAACCGCCTCCCGAAACACCTGTAACACCAATCTTTGAGGTGTCTACTTCGGACCTGCTGCAGAGGTAATCGATCGCTCTGATCGAATCCCAGAACATCAAGCCGGATGCGTCCATGCCAGCCAGACCGATCTGCTTACGGAGTTGGTTGTGGGGCCCCAACCAGGCTCTTTCCCCTTGCCCAACTGGATCATACACAAGCACGACATATCCGTTTTTAACCAACCCAATGTGCCGACCTTGTTCCACGTCAGGGTAAAACACGTCGTCCCACCAGTGACCAGCTGGTGACAACACCGCCGGTGCTGGAAATTCAACATGTTTCGGAACGTAGAGTAATGCGTCGACTTTGAAGCCTGGCTGACTTTCAAACAGCACCTTCTCGATGAAATAGGAACCTCTGTCCAATTTGCCAACAAGGCGTGCCTTGAGTGGAGATTTGGATGGCCAGGGATCAAGCCCCAGGCTCCGCCGGATACCGGCGAGGAGACGTTGTCGATAGGACTCAAATTGATCGCGCGTTCGGAATACTGGATAACGCGTTCGCAGCTCATTCCCGCATTCATTGAGAAAATGCCAGAGTGGTTGCTTGCGCAGCATCGGGGGCAAGGCGTAGTTGTAATGAAAGACATAATCCGGGGACGGTGATCCGGTGACAGCCAGTTTCGAAAATTGCATCTCACCACTGCGAACTGCCAGTCCCACACGTCCGCCAGGAATCCGCAGACCCGCTTGTGTAACGATCGCTCGCTCGCCAATTTTGAGCGTCAGTCGTTGTTCCCGTACACGCACGTGAAAACGCATTGCTGCCCCGACCGCCATGCGATCAACCCCGACAACTGCAAGTTCCGCCGATTTGCCGTTGTGGTTTTCGATCAGCCTGACCCGCCAATTCGACCAGTCCAGAACCAGCTTATAGCACTCACTGAATCCCGCGTATCGCACCAGAATCGCTGCTTGCTGACCGAGTCTTTCAGCCGTGGGTACAACAATGGAACCAGAAAAGTCAAGATCACCGTACCAGGCTGTGGAAACCATCTCGCCCCACTCTGCAGCCAGCGACTTCCCCCTGCCTGAGTCATCCTCTACCTGCCATACCCCACTCTGCGAATCCCAGACGTCAAGCTCCCCGGCCGATGCGATGGCCATTTCCATCGCGAACCAGGAAACCAGACCGCACCATAACCACCGGGTATTAGCGTGCATTTTTTCCTTCGCCCATGGTGCAATCGACTGCTCGCTGCGCGGCATTCTCGAGTACGAACTGTGGTGTTCGTACAGGGTGCCGTACGTTCCCCTATCGGCAAGATAAGAAGATCATTCCACCGATCCCAGGCGTTGCAGTAACACAATGCTTGCCTGGTAACACAGCCGCCAAGATACCACACTCGCAAGCAGGCATCATACTGTCTCAATACACTCCAGTACGGAAATCGCCGGCACCAGTACGGGCGGTCACAGCGCCCGGAATTGCTTTTAGACTACTACTGCGTCTCAGCTGAAAAGTTCAGCGATCGGCCGCCCTCGATCGGTGATCGGCACAGGCCGATCACCGGCGTAGAGCTCTTTTGCAGCATCCACCCCGACCGCCGCCAGCACGGTTGCAAAAAAGTCGGGCACGCCCACAGGCTGGCTGACAATTCTTTTCGACAGCTCGTCCGTCTCCCCCCACGCTCCGCGGTGTGTCAGACCACCACCTGCCAGTACACAGGTGAACGCTGTACCCTGGTGCCCCCGACCGCCGGCGCTATCGAATTCTGGAGGGCGACCAAATTCCGTGGTAATGACGACGAGTGTTTTGTCGAGCAGGTGTTTGTCTTCCAGATCAATCAGGAGCGCAGAAACCGCCGTATCCAATTCCTGGATCAGCTTGTGCTGCTGCAGGATCCCTTCATTGTGCACATCCCAGCCCGCTCCGTTCAGAAAGTTGAGGTTGTGGGAGACTTCAATGAATCGCACCCCCCGTTGGATCAAACGCCGGCTCAACAAACAACGCTGCCCGAACTCGCCGCCGTAGCGACTGCGCAGCCGAGGCGGTTCTTTGTCAAGCTGAAACACACTTGCAAATTCAGGACCGCTGAGCTGAAGACCCTGCTGAATGACCGCATCGTACTCGCGCAATTGCCGGACTCGACCAGGGCGCACGTTCCGACGCAGTACTTCGAGAAATCGCGCGCGCCGGGCCTGCCGACTTGGCGTAATCCCGGCAGGTCGTGACAACCCGGCTGGCCCTTGACTGGTATCGGTGAGGTACAAGTAACCATGCCTGGCACCCAAAAAACCGGGGCCACGTGTGACATTCGGATAGCCAATCAACACATACGCCGGCACACCCGTGTCCGCAGCCCCGCGCTGGTGTGCGACAATCGATCCGATCGACGGGTAGGTGATCGTACCGCTGATCGGCCTACCGGTGTGCATTCGATTCGTGGCGGCCGCATGCTCATCGATGACTTTGTGATGGACTGTTCTGACCGCTGTGACGCGATCCATCAGTGGGGCCATTTGCGCGAGATGCTCACACACCTGCACACCTGGAACCGCGGTTTCAATCGCATCGTAATACGAGCCAGACTGTTTCTTTTTGGGATCACCTCTCCGCTTGGGGTCAAAGGTGTCGACCTGCCCCATCCCACCCCCCAGCCAGATCGAGATCACGTGCTCCGCTTTTCCCAGCATCGGTCTGGCAGACAACCCACTGCGTGGAAAGGTCCAGCCTGCCGCCATTGCGGCCCCACCCACGAGGCAGTCACGACGCTTCAGCTTGTTTATCGATTTCATTCCACAAATCCCTGTCGTCTCGCGCCCATTTCGCTGCGAGCGCGTACCCACTGGTATTGGTGTGCGTGTTACGGCACCCAGACAAATTCCGCGTGATTCAACAAGCTCCAGACGAGATCCTCGTAGGATTCTCGCCAGGCAGTACGCAACCGTGGATCCGGTGGCGGACCGGCGCGAACACGGCGTTCTACTTCTTGCTGGATCTTGTTGGCATCCGGCCGCAAATGATTAAACCAGGTCACTTGTCGCAACGCTGGTAATACTGTTGGTTGCTTGATCTCCTCGATGGGAATCAGGCGATCCTCAAACCCTGCTTGCAGCGCGCTGGTAAAAATGGCCAACTCATCACCATGCGGCTGACGGGCCAGCATTCGCAAAAAGATCAGCCGTACCAAGGCCTCTGCGGAGGACGCCTCCACCGCCAGTTGCGCCAACGTGCTACGGTGCGCAGCACGGGTCACCTTCATTGCCAGCGTCCCATTCGCCAGTATCCCAGACTGCAGAATACTGGGGGCGTTATCCCGGCCCACTACCGGATTTTGACGAGACCCTGTCCAACCAAATGCCTCCAGGACATCCGTCACCGCCCGCGCGCGGGGTAGCGAGAGACTTGGGCGATCGCGTTCATTATTCAAGCTGGCAAACATCCAAGCGCGGGTTGGACGGCCCAGCGTAAGTCGATTTCCAATATCGCGGCGGCCGTCATGGACAAATGTCAATTCTTCGACATCCATGCGTGTCCCAGTCGTCACATACATCGAGTCAACAATCTGCTCCGCCGTGAGCCGCCGTGAGTCGGGCGCATGAAACCACCGCTGCTCGGCGTCAGCGATCGCGTTCTGTCCCGTCGCTTCACTCTGGTACACCCGTGACGACAAAATCAAATTCCGTATCGTGCGCAGATCGTAGTCATGCACCACCAATTGCCGCGCCAGCCATGCCAGCAGGGCAGGGTGGCTCGGCTGGACACCTTCCCAATCGTGAACCGGTTCAACCAGGCCAGCTCCCATCAGCTGCTTCCAGAGGCGATTCACGATCACCGCCGCAAAACGTGTGTTGTCTGCGGTCGTGATTAATGCCGCCAGCCGCTCGCGTGGGTCCGTCGTGTCCTGCAAC
>CAZITS010000427.1:0-5388 GCA_964542185.1 uncultured Pirellulaceae bacterium | reverse complement strand
CGTCAGCGTCTGCTGTCCAGTGGGCCGTGCTTGTGCTTCCGGGAGCGGCGGGAGTTCGACATCCGAATAGGCTTCCAGCTCCCAGAAACTCGCCCACCAGGCTGGCTCTGACCCCAGAAAAGTGACCCGCAAGTGGCGTGTCTGCAGTGCTTCCACCCTGTGTGGAATAACTTGAGCCCGACGTTTGTTCGCAGACTGATCGACGATCACTTTCCACGATTCAGCATCGGCCGACGCCTCAATCCGATAGCGATAGGCGGCGTTTTTCTTTTCCCAATGGATCCGCAGGGAGCGGACGTCCCGCGGCTCTCCCAGGTCCACCTGCCAGGACTCACCGACGCGGCCACCCTCTGCGCACCACCTTGTCGCCAAATCGCCATCGATCGCATGGTGGGCAAAATTATTCTTAGTGGATTCTTCACTGCTCGCGCTCGCTTTGGCCCCCCGCAACAAGTTTCCTGCGCCGCAACACTTGACGACCAGAGGCTTGCCCGCGGAACCGCCTGCGGACGCCGCCCCGACGGGGGCGGTCGCCAGCTTTTTGAGCGCTGCATCCTGGGGACCTGTCGTTCGCTGAAACTCACCCACCGGGTCCTTGCCACACGCCCAAAGCAGGCCCTTGGTGACGACGTCGAGATACACCGGCTCCACCATGGTGGAATTGTGATGCCCGATGGTGGTCGCAAAGACTCTTCCTTTCCCATACTGATTGGTCCAGATACAGACCTGGGGAGTCTGGTCCCGTTTTCTTTTAGCATGTGCCAGCGGCGTGGCGGTATCAAACAAACTGACGGTGTGATAGAGCTCTCCTTGCGGTGTTGTGAAATGCTCGCCGAAGGTTCCCATCACTGGATGATCTGGCTTCAAGTTCTCCACCGTGTACGCATACTTCGGACCATGACCGGGCGAGCGCACACCCACAAACTCGAACCACTGATCATCACCGGTTCGATAACAATGCATCGCACAGTGAATCAAGACGGCCGGAACGCCCTCGCGATGGGGACGGACGATACGCTCCACAAACTCCTTATCACGCACATCGGCAAAGCACTCGTTGTGGACAACGACGTCAAAACCCTGCGACCATGCGGGATCCCGATAGAGTGGAATCTTGCTGTTGGTCGCCGTGCCCCCCTGATTCACCACGGTCCAGACGACATTCGCGCGTGCCGAAATCCCGCGTGCCAGAATGCGTTGCTGCCGGACATAATCGTGACAGCAACCTCCGGTCACTAGCAGCGCCTGCAAAGGTCTGGTCACCTTGGCACCGCTCGACGAATCCTGGGAATCCTCTGCCAGGGTGACGCAACTCATCACCACCAACGCCATCCCACTTTGCAGCAAACATTTCATCACGTGTTCGACTCCGGTGAAAAAGACTCGCATACGTCACTGCCCTCCCTCTTCATCTTGTGGCACTCGACCTCTGTGCCCCGCCCATCAACTGCGTTCTCGACGAGGCTGATGGCGTTGCACCCTCGTGGCCTACGACGTCTTCTCTGCGCAGGGGTCACGGCCTGGCTGCCACCCATCGACCAGGCAAAACGGACAGACTTCAGGATCTGTCTCCAACGATTCCTCGTCATCCGATCGGTAGGCGATTGTCTCGCGGTAACCGCAGTCCACGCAGCGCAATTCCCACGACCAGATCGACAGGTCCTCGCGGGTGAAGCGATTGAACCGGCAATGCAGGGGACACATTTCCCGCCCGTCGTCAATTGGACACTGATCGCGTGGTGGCTTGAGTGGAGGCATACCCGGTTGTAACCCGTCGCCTCACCGCCGTCGAGCGTTCTCGGTCCCACTCCACTGAAAACGTGCGCGGACTACCGACTTCCAGCAGGTGCCTCGACATCAAGAAACGCCCCAGTCAGCGTCAACATCGACCGGTAAAACTCAGTCTTAGCCCGCTCCTTGGTGGCGGACAAAAGCGTTTCTGGCCACGCTAAATGTGAGGAGTAAAAGGCGTTAGACACCTCCTCGATGACGTTGTCCTCGGCCTCAGCCGCGACTCCGTCATCGCCATCGACTCCACCTGCCAGAAGATGTCCCATCAGATCAAGCTGCACGCCGAGATGATCCACCATCCCCCCCGGCAGCACGCCTGCCGGGTCGTACCGCACAACTTCCGCGTATTCGCGGACCGAATTGGCTGCCTCACCTTCAAACTGGCCCGCCTCCCACACGGATTGGTAAGGTGGAAAATGTCCGGACGGCCCCAGGAACAACTGGCAATAGTCCACGGCCAGGGTCTCCAACGTCTCTCCTGTCACCAGCCCAGGCGAAACGCCTCCAGCAGCCACGAACGCTGCGCCCAGGACACCGTCGCTGAGCTGATTCAGCAGGGGGGCATCGACCTCACGCAACCAAAGCCGCCCCAACAAACGATAGAGGCCACTACGCCCTGCCTTATCCTGAGTACGTCGCACTGCCAACCTCATCCCAGTTTGCGTATACGGACGACCGTATCGTGGAACGCCTGCTGACCACTGACGGGGTCTGGCGCAATCGGCATGAGGCGATTCTGATTCCATCCATTCCCGGTGTTACGTTGCCATTTCTCCGGATCGCCATCCGAGTTGTCCTCCCACCACATATTTCTTTCCCAGTCGGCATCGCGGTAGGTTTGTGCATCACTACCCACAAGAGGGCCAACCTCCGCGGGCCGCTGTCGCGCCTGTGCGACACTTGTATATTGCCAATGCCCGCAGCTGTTACTCATCGCGATGGCCTGCGGATGGATCCCCTCCATGATCACCACGGGCACGCGCATCGTGGAAATCACTCGACGCCCTCCTTCTTCAGGCAGATCCCCTCGTTTCAGGTGTGGGGATTGTCGTTCGAGTTCGCGTGAATAGTACGACGTGATTTCAATCCAATCGCCATCCTCCAGGTCATGTGTTGCGGCAGTCCGTGGATTCAACCACGCCGGGTTGGAATGAACAATTTCAGCGAGCCATTTAAGATTCATGGTACGTCCATGATTGTGAACGTTCCATTTAAAGCTTGTCATTACCAGCTCGTCGTCGCCCAGGCTCACATGCTCCTGCGGCTGAAACCACGATGGCATCGGATCGACTTCCAGATCATGTCCCTGGTGATTGGCATGTCGATTCCGAGTCCGCGTGACGCCACTTTGTGCAATCAATTCCGAACAATCCTGATTCCGGCCAATTTTCTGCACGAACAAGCTGCGGATCTCAAATTTCCGACTGGGAGTCTTGAACCCCCGCACGGGCCGATCGCCCTGCATAATACCTACGCCAACGCCATCCTTCATGATGACACCGGTTTCAGGATCGACCTCTGCGTCGCGCATGTCCGCAGCATCCACATCCAAATTGTAGGGTTCGTAAAACGGCTCCCGGTCGTCTTCCCAGGCGCCCTCTTCCAGCAGCCGATCCAAGCCACCTTTCCCGGTCTCCGGATTCTCCGGAACGGCCGACGCCCATTCCTGCATGTATTCTTCCACCGACTCCTGGTACCACTCTTCCATGCCGGCGCCGATGCGTCGGGCCAACTCAGGAAAGAAATCGCGTACATCGCGTGCCTCACCGAGTGGCTTTACCATCGGTGTCCGCAGGCCCACATAGGGTCGCAAATTGTACGAACCGCGGGCGTCCAGGTCCCACCGCTCCAGATAGGTGGACCAGGGCAGTACCACGTCCGCGTAATGCGCCGTTTCGTTGTAGAAACAGTTAATACAGACGTGAAACTTGATCAACTCCTCATCGGTCAAGACCTGCTGTGTGAGACTCTCCTCGGGCCACGTCAGCGGGGAATCCAGGTTATACGTCATGTACGCCTGCAATTTCGCGCGGCCCTGCAGCAGGTAGAGGTAAACCAACTCCCCCACGCGCATGCGGCGCCATACGTTGGCCAGCGGGTACTCGGGCGGATCCTCCAGTACACTCCAGGTTTTGGCACCCGGAGGCATCTGCGGTGTCTTCACGACGGGATCCAACCCTCCCCATGGCGACCAACACCACCCGCCTTTGCGCCCCACACTTCCGACAATCGCATTGAGCAACCCGATCGCCCGGTCGTTGTAATACCCATTGATGTGTGCCGAACTACCTCGATTACACATTGTCGTACAGGCTGGAGCCGCCTTGGCGAATTCAATTGCAATTCGCTGAATCGCGTCTGCAGGCACGCCACTGACTTTTTCCGCCCACTGCGGCGTATATTCGCGCAACTGCTCACGCAGCTCATCCACAGTGACGTTCGTCCAATCTTCGAGAAACCGCACGTCGTGCAACCCCTCTGCCAGAATCGCATGCCCCATTGCCAGCGCTACCGCTCCATCCGTACCCGGAAACGGCGCAAACCACTCGTCACTCGCACCAGCGGTATTGGAAAGCCGTACGTCGAACGTCACCAACTTGGCACCGTTCTTGAACCTGCCGTTCTGAATTCGTGTGGCAAATGGGACGTGCCCCTGATGCGCTTCAAACGCATTCGAACCAAAATTCAAGATGTACTTGGAGTGCTCGACATCATTGAGGTCCCAATCGCTCTCCCACAGGTAAGTCAAATTGGCTGCCCTGCGATTCCCCGAACAGAGCGCCCGGTGACTTAGCTGCGTCTTCGTCCCGTAGGCGTCCAGAAAACGCTTAAGTGCATCCTTGCTTCGCTGCCGTCCCTGGTGAAAAGCGAACTCTTCGGGATGCCCGCTCTCTCGCACGGCCTTCAATTTCGTCGCGATCTCATCCAGCGCATCATCCCAGCTGATACGTTTCCATTTACCTTCACCACGCTGGCCGACTCGTTTCAGCGGAAACAGCAGCCGTTCGGGGTGATAGAGGTGATTGAGACCGGCATGACCCCGCGCGCACAAATGCCCGCGGCTGTTCGGGTCGTTGGGATTTCCCTCAATCTTGATCAACCGATCATTCTTGACGTAGCCAACAATGCCACACACTGTGCTGCACAACTGGCACATACCGGGAACCTTGCTGGCGCCCTGATACTTGTTGCGATCCGGCCAGTTCCGCTTCGCAAGTGGGCCGGGTAGTCGACATACGCCGGGCATCGCACCAAACTCGCCCAGTTCATAAGCCTTCCCCTTGATCCGATTCCATTTCTCCAGATCAATACCCCGACCAGGTGTCTTACTGGCGCCCTTCCCATTCGCCTGCTTGGGCGCCGCCGCCTGCTGCGCATCCTGAGATTGACATCCAGCCAGCCCGGCACCGCTCGCCGCTAAACCCAAGGCCAAAAATCGCCGTCGGTCATGCCGTTGCGTATTCAAGCGTCACCTCCTTCTGAGCCTGACTCTCCGACGACAGGCGGCTCGGCCTTCTCATCCTGCGCCCAGTTATAGATGTTGTACGCCTCGGGATTGTACGACTCCCCTTCTCGGGGCAAATGATCTTCCACTTC
>CAZITS010000426.1:0-5405 GCA_964542185.1 uncultured Pirellulaceae bacterium | reverse complement strand
GTATCTTCCTCGCTGGGAAGTTCTCCTAACAAATCCAAGAACGCACGTCGCAAGAATGTGGCATCATCTGTACGCGGTGCAAGTCCAGCCGCTGACGCGGTGACTAAGTCTTCCTGGAGTTGGCGATCGATTTGCGTCGCCGCTTCATTTGAAGTTGGTTGTGCGGCTGCGTAGTTCGTAAACAGCAGGATTATGTTCAGGCAAGTGAACGAGCGCAACATGCGAATTTTCCTCGACCGGGCGGGACAGACCGGGAGCGACAAGAGTACAGCCCCGTTCACTGATGAAGGCAGCAGGTGCAAAGAACCTGCGGTTAATGGTACTGGCGCGCCGGCAGCTCGTGCGCAATAATCCGAGGGACGCTGCAATAAGTAAACGAATAGCAATCTGACAAAATAACAGGGATCACGTCGACAGCAGTTTGGCGAGTTAGCCCGGCTGCTGCCTCGATTGAAGTGGTCGCGTGGTTGTGGAGTCGATGACTCCATAACACCTAGGTGAACCCATGTGGCAGTGTAAGGTGTCGTCAAATCCATGGAAAAGCAGCTAAATGTTCCGGAGTGTTGCTGACAGTCACGGTAGAGGGGGTGCAGTAACTGTCGAGGTGCCTGGCGAGACGAGTTCGTGGTCAGGCCTCCGGACGAGCTATTCTTTTTCCCGGCCACGCGGGCAGCCACGGGCCGACGACGACCGCAGCAGCCAGGCGGTCTTCGAGATTCGGACGGAACATCGTGAGCAAGACCAACGGTAAATACCATTCCAGATAAATGCCACCGTTGTTTCCGTGCCAGAATTGGGTAGCAAGCATGATCGTCGCTGAGCAATTCAATAGCGTGCCAAAGTTTTTTTGTGCCGGCCAAACGGCAAATGTGATACTCAGGGCAGCAAATGCGAACAGCACAGGCAAGCGGTAGATGGGGTCCCAGCCCAAGTCCCAAATACCGCTGAGGCCTTCCATGCGTGGTCGCATGATCCCGTACATTTGTTGCAACATTTCGAGGAAAGGACGCTCGCCACTGGTCATCCAACCGGAGACTAAAGCCATTGCGCTCGAGGCGACCAGCACGCCTGCCAGGAAACGCTTCCAGCCTTTGCGCCAGTAATAGCTCAACCATAACGGAAACAGAAACAGCGGGTAATAAATCGTCCCGATTGCGGCGCCAACAAGTGCACCACTTGCGAGCGGGTAGCGGTACCACACAATTGCCCATACGAGTAACGCAGCGGGTAGCACGTGAGCCAGCTGGCCCGGAGTAATTGCCGCTGATGGCAGGAGCAGGTAAATAACGGCAGGTCCAAGCCCCATTTTGAGGTTGTGAAAGTGCCAGTGGCCGACGCAGATGATTCCTAGCATGATGGCCAACTGTGCCAGCACTGCGGCAGACTGCGTCAGTTGACGATTTGGTGCCGGCAGTGGGACACCGCTGGGCAGTTTTTCTTCAGGAAGATTTGTGAATTCGGTGACTTCTTGCAGCATGGGATTTCCGGGTGCCCCTGGTTTCAGCTGTGAAGTAGTGGGGTTGCTGCTCATGACATTAGCGATCAAGAACACGAACAACGAACAGCCAATGAAGGCCAGCCCGCCGCTTGTCAGGTTAGGTTCCAACAAGGGGCGGCGGATCATCTGTGGATCTACGAGTAGACGAATCAATAACAGGCCGCCAGTCACGAACAGCCAAAGGTAACCGGCGCGTTCTATCTGACGCGAGTCCTGAAGGAGTTTCTGCTGCGCGGTTTGGACCGCGAATTCGGCTTCTAAGTCAATGGTTTCAGGAGTAGATGCGGCATCAGAAATTGAGGTGCTTTCGGCAAGCTCTCCGGAAGGAGGGAGCCCTGCCTGGTTCTCACGACTACTGTTCGTTGCCAGGTCGTTTGATGCGGGTACTCCCAACATTCTCGGCACGAGACGTGATTTGTTTTGATGGCCTACTTGGACTAGTAGCAGCCCTGGAGCGAGCAGGATCAGAACCATCAGATCCAGGTTGCGGACACTCCAGAAACGATTGAACTTGAAGAACAAACCGATGAGCAACAGCGACGACAGGTAGCCCCATGTCGTCACGTGTACTCGGTTGTAGTCCAGGAGAATCTCGCTCATAACGGATAGCCGACTGTGAGCGGGATGGGAAGGGTTCAAAGCGGTGGTCATAGGACGCAGCAGATCGACGATGCAGGCGTCTGCAGGCGTGCTGCTGACCTTAGAGAATACGCCTACCAGAGGCATTTGCAAGGTCCATTCGCGGCAGGATGACTTTCCTGCGTGTTACGGGTTAAAACTGCTTGCTTCACGCTATTGCGAGGGCTAAATTCAAAATCTGTTGGTGGAACAAAACGTGGTTTGATTTGACCTGCGTCGCTTGAAGGAGAGCAAAGATGTTATCTCACTCAAAAAGAGCCTGTGCCATTTCCCTGGCTATGGGGCTGAATGTGCTGTTCTTGACTGCCGGTATGGGGCAGGGAAAAGTAACCAGGTATCTGCGATTTCGCGCTGGAAAAACTGTGGCATATGGAATTCTTGAAGGTGATGTTGTGCATCAGCTCAAGGGAAATCTATTTGGCAAATGGGAACGTACTGAAAAGACGCACCCATTGAAGGAAGTGCGAATCCTGGTTCCCAGTCCTCGGCCCACCAAAGTGATTGCCTTGGCTGGGAACTACAAGGATCATCTGGGAGATAAGGAACCACCGAAGACGCCCGAACCGTTCTTCAAGTTGCCATCCAGCTTGCTTCGGCACGGTGGTCGGATCATTCAGCCCAAAGATCACGCGCCGGTACACTACGAAGCTGAACTGGTAGTGGTCATCGGCAAGAGGGCCAGGAATGTGACGCCTGAACAGGCATTGGATTTTGTTCTAGGGATCACGTGCGGCAACGACATCAGTGCACGTGACTGGCAACAAAATGATGTGCAGTGGTGGCGTGCAAAAGGTTCTGACACATTCGGACCGGTTGGTCCGTATATTGTTTCCGGGCTGGACTACAACAACCTCGCCATGGAGCTGAGAGTAAATGGAGAGGTGCGCCAGAAGACCAATACCAAGAATCAGATTCATGATTTGGCAACGACAATCAGTTTTATCAGTCAGCGTATTACTCTCAGACCGGGCGACTTGATTTTTACAGGCACACCTGGCAAGCCCCAGGGGATGGAAATTGGTGACTCAGTCGAGGTCGAGATTCAAGGAGTTGGCATCCTCAAGAACAAGTTGGTTGCAGAAAAATAGCCGATCGAGACGTTGTCCCGATCGGCTAGAGATCGATGCCTGTATGTCCACTTGCCCGTTACGGTGTGCTTAGCGGGTAGCGTGCCGCTGGGGCCGTGGTACTACCAGCTGGTGCGCTGGTCGGGCGATTGGGTGCCTGGTACTGAGGCGCCTGGTATTGGCCTGGCGGCCGATACCCTGCTGTCGGCGGTGCAGCAGTTTGGTTCGCCGGTTGTTGGTAAACGCCAACCGGTGTTCCGGCGGCGGGTGCCGGAGCATAAGTTGCTGCTGAGCCCACCGCTTGTCGCGGGGTACCTTGCGGTGCAGCCTGCGCGGCGGCGGCGGGCTGCTGGGGCTGGCTCAGACGCCAGAACGCATTGGGGACTTCTGGCAAGTTGGTAGCGGTTGGGGCGCCACCCGCACCGTTTTCCAGCTCTTTGAGAATTTCCGGGATTGGTTTCTCGATCCAGCGTCCTTCGGTGTCTAGTTGCATGATTCCCAGGTCGCGGACCAGTTCCATGCGGCTTTGGTAGTAGTTGAGCCAAACGCTCATGAAGTTATTCTGAGCGGCACTCAGATCAGCCAATGCCTGCAGCAAGTTCTGCACGGCGGTTGGACCAAATGTTGGTGGTGGTGATCCGGGTACGGGAACCGGTAGCGGAGCACTCAATTCAGACTGCGTGAAGTCCACACGTCGAATCGCGATGACCACCGCTTGCCGTTGAATTTCCAGGTTCTGCTGTAGTTGGTTCAGATTCCGAATATTCTGTCGAAATCCTTGTCGCAGGTCGTCTTCAAAGTTGACCCAACTTCGCAGTCCTTGTGCGTAGGTAATCAGCTGTTGACGGTAATTGTTCCGTTCAATCAGTCGTGTCAGAGGAGCGTCGATAGACAGCCCGATGCTCATATTGCCTTCGGCACCCCGGAAATCGACCGGGTTGTCGGGAGTGGTTCCGATACCACCATTCAGGCTGACACTCAACGCTGATTGCAGCTGGTTGGCGTTGTATTCGATCAGCCGCCACGCATCGACGAGGCTCGCTTTGGCGTTCATGTAATCGAGTCGGTATGTGCGAGCCGTTTCGTAGGCAGTTACAGCGTCGATGGTGACCGGTTCCAGCGTCACAGACTCGAGTCTTGCTCGCGCCTGGATCAGACTGATGGATTGAACCTGGTTGCCGACAGCTCGGCTCCAGCCAACCAGCAATCGCAGGGTGTTGGCTGCCGTTTCTGCGGTCAGCCCGTCTTTCAGCTGATTCAGCCTGGTTTGCAGGTCTTCCAGTTGGGGTCCGAATTTGGCAAACTCGACACCTATCAGCTTGCGGTCGTTATCAAATGTCTGCTGAGCTGCTTCAGACATCAGGATCTTCCGCAGAGGGACGACCGATTCCATCCTATTCAGGTCGTTACCCGTTGCTTCCAGGAGGGCCTGGATCCTGGCCACCATCATCTCGGATTCTTCAAAAAACGTGGCCAACGCGGCAGCGTCCGGTTCGGCAGGTAATGCCCCCATGCGGCCCTGGAAGGCAGCCAAGTCGTCCTGCAACCGTGTTACCTTGCGATCAATAAACTCAAATTGACTGACAAAGGAGTCATCGAGTTCCGCGGGCAATTCGGGTGGCAAGCCCAGTTCCTGCAGATAGTTCTCAACCTGACCTTCGAATGCGGTAGTCGTTTGTAGCAGGTTGGCCGTCAGTGTCTGGTACGACTGACGGAAGTTATCGACCTGCACGAGGTCAATCAGACCTGCTTCCAGGTTCGCTTCCAACAGCGTCAAGGTACGCCCCTGCAGGCTGGCACTGTACTGATCATTACGAATTTGTTGAACTCGTTGCAGCAGGCCAACAAAACCGCCTACGGTACCTGCACCACCACCGGCTGCACCGCCGACCGTGGCTCCGGCACCGCCACCGCCAGAGAAGTTAAAGCCACCGAAACCACCACCGGAGGCGACACCACCCTGGCCACCAGAACCCGTGCCCG
Organism: uncultured Pirellulaceae bacterium; assembly: GCA_964542185.1. Taxonomy (GTDB): domain Bacteria; phylum Planctomycetota; class Planctomycetia; order Pirellulales; family Pirellulaceae; genus UBA9264. The sequence continues at coordinate 218 of CAZITS010000426.1, read as the reverse complement.
TGAAGGCGGTCAGGCCCGTACCGCCAAAGCCACCACCACTACGGCTGACCCCTCGGGTCCCCGACGAGCCGATGATTGTGTCGGTATAGAAACCTTTGCGATAACGCGCCAGGTTTCGCAGGTTACCCAGCATGCCGCGTTGGGTTCTGGTCAGCCGTTCCATCGTGAATGCCCGGCCACCGCGGGAAAGTAGCGGCTGGACGAGCGAAAAGTTGATC
>CAZITS010000425.1:0-5409 GCA_964542185.1 uncultured Pirellulaceae bacterium | reverse complement strand
AGAGACCCCAGTAACCTCATCCGGGTCAGAACATCCCAGCAATCGAATACTTAATTGAAACAGGGTCAGGCAATCCTGAACTTGCTCAGGCTCGTTCAATACTTGAGGAGCATACGCACCTGGATCCTCAGGGACCATTTCGGTCTCGGCCATCAGGACTGTTGACAAGGCCTCGCCAGATCCGTCCGCCGATAGATCACCTGCATCAGCAAATTGAAATTCCATCTCACCAATGCGGATGCGGCAACCGCTGTCCAACCGGGCTTTTTCGATCTTTTGTCCATCCAGGAAGGTCCCGTTCTGGCTGTCGTTATCAACCAGCCACCAAGCCTCGCGGTCACAATAGATCTCTGCGTGTGTCCGCGAAACACTCTGGCCCACGAGAACAATTCCGCAGGCTGCGCCACGACCGAGTACCAGGACTGAACTCGGATCCAGGACCGTCGTCATCCCCAAACGGTCCCCGCGAATCATGGTCAACGACGCATTCACTGTTCAATCGCACGGTAGCAGACAAGGAACGACTGAGGCCAACAACGGGACCGTCCGCGAGCTGTAGTTCCCCTTTGGTACCAGCGGGCATCACAACACCTCGCGGCACGGCGTCCAAAGCACTGCGTAGCGCCCTGAACAGTGTGCGTTGCCAGCAGCCCACAACTCTGTGTCAAATCATCAGTCTGATTACCGATTAAAGCATATGGAACCTGCCAGCGTCTATCCAGGAGGCAGAATGCGATTTACTCGGCCTGCGCCGGACATCGCCACGGGTCGTCAAGCTGGCCCGCGCCGCTAATATCACACCAGGGGCCGGTGTCTACCGCTACCCACGAAATAACGTTCTGGACCCACCCTCAGGCCAGGACATCGATCTTGTCCCAGCATGAAAATATGCTTACATTTACTGTGGCTGTTTCGTTAACTCCTGACGGAAGTGCAACTTGCGTCGCGACTCGCGACCTTGTTGGTCGATATCCAAGAAAAGGACGGCTCATGCGTTCAATTTCGCCTCTCTTACGTCGCCGCATTGTTTTCTCGCTGGCCATGTTCCTGGCACTTTCCACGGTCGGTGCTGCCGGAGTGCAGGCGCAACTGGACGGACCCAAGCCCAACGACCGCAATGTCACGCTGGTCGTTAGCTCCTTGATGAAGCGACAACATCTGCTGCGTCATCCCTTGGATGATGAAATGTCGCGGCGTGGGCTGACACAGTTCCTGAAAACACTGGACCCCATGAAGATGTACTTCCTGAAACCAGACATCGACGAGTTTCAGGCCAATCAAGACAAATTGGACGACCAGATCAAACGTGGCGACATCAAATTTGCTTACACCGTATTCAAGCTGTTCCTGCAACGCGTCAACGAGCGCGTCAACGCCGTCGACGCACTTCTCAAGTTACCCCATGATTTCGAAGTCAAAGAGCAATTCAACACGGATGCAGAAAATCTTCAGCATGCCGCATCGACAGAAGAAGCGAACGAGCGCTGGCGAAAGCGCATCAAATACGACCTGCTGGCGCTAAAGAGCGACAAAACCGAGGGCGAAGAAGCGATCCAAAAACTCACTCGACGCTACCAAAGTTTTCGGAAACGCATGGCACAGACAGAAAGTGACCAGCTTCTAGAAATGTACCTTACTTCGTTCACGACTGGGTTTGATCCCCATACCACCTACATGTCTCCTTCGACGCTGGAGAATTTCCGCATCATCATGCGGCTTGAACTCGAAGGCATCGGCGCGGCGTTACGCGTCGTAGACGGCTATACCGAAGTCTCGAAGATCATTCCTGGAGGGGCTGCTGACCGGGACGGCCAACTTAAAGTAGAGGACCGCATTGTCAGTGTTGGCCAAGGTGAAGAGGGAGAAATGGTCGAAGTCGTCGACATGCAGCTCTCCAATGTCGTCAAACTGATCCGTGGGAAAGCGGGTACGGTCGTCAGGCTAGGTGTCCGCGGTGCTTCGGGCGGCGACACACGGATCTACAACATCACACGCGACAAAATTAAACTGGAAGACAGCGCAGCCCGCAGCGTGATCTTTGAAGACGGCAAGAAAGACAACGGGGCACCTTACAAAGTCGGCGTCATTGACCTGCCCAGTTTCTACATGGACATGGAAGCTGCCCGCAAAGGCGTGAAAGACTATCGCAGCACGACGCGTGACGTACGCAAAATCCTTGATGACTTTCGATCGGAAAAAGTCGACGCGGTAATACTGGACCTGCGTCGCAATGGTGGCGGCAGCCTGAATGAGGCGATCAGCATGACTGGGCTGTTCATCGATCAGGGCCCGGTTGTACAGGTCAAGGACGCCTTGGATCGTGTGCAGAAATACGAAGACACCGAACGTGGAATGGCCTGGGACGGACCGCTGGTGGTCCTCACGAGTAAATTCAGCGCCAGTGCCAGTGAAATCCTGGCTGGTGCCATACAAGACTATCGACGCGGCTTGGTCGTCGGCGATGCCACGACACACGGCAAGGGAACTGTCCAGAGCCTGCTTGACCTTGGCCAGCAACTGTTCCGCATTCCCAATCCTCCCAATCTGGGAGCGCTCAAGATTACGATGCAGCAGTACTACCGGCCCAACGGTCACAGCACGCAAAAAAGAGGCGTGCTGGCGGATGTCGTGCTACCCTCGATTTCAACACATATGGACGTAGGCGAGAGCGATCTCGACCATGCCATCGACTTCGAGAAAATCGATCCGGCCGCCCATCATCAATATGACCTTGTTGCGCCGGCGACACTCCAAAAGTTGCGTGAGACCTCGCTCACACGTCGAGAAGGTTCTGACGATTTCGATCGACTTCTGAAAAATATTGAACGGTACCGCCAATTCAAGAAAGAAAAGAAGGTCTCACTCCACGGTGAAACATTCTTTGCCATGCGGGCCGAGCTCAACGCTGAGAAAGAAGAAGAAAAGCAATTCGAAAAGCAGGCGAACGGTGATGGCGACGACAAGAAAGACGAAATCGTCAAGCGAGATTACTATTTCAACGAAGTCATCGCAATTACTGTTGATTACGTTCAGCAGCTAGGCAGCGACAACAAAGCAGACTCAAATTAGTCACAGAACAATGGGTCACGTTGCTAACTGGGCCGCTTCCTTGCGTGGCCGCGTTCTGGTCATACCAGATTGATACGCAGTCCGTCGTAGGCTAACTCCATCGATGCCGGCAGCTGGTCATTTGTCGCATGGTGATCCACTTCGTGATTCATGTGCGTGAAGTAGGTTTGCGATGCGCCCACGCGCTCCGCGACCGCAACCGCTTCATCGAGTGAAAAATGGGTCGCATGTGGCCGCGCGCGTAGTGCGTCGAGAATGAACACATCCAACCCTTCCAGCCGGGACCAGCTTTCTGCGGGAATGGCGTTGGCATCAGTACAGTAAGCGACATCACCAACCCGGAATCCGAGCGCCTCAAACCGCGGGCCGTGCTGCAACCGGATCGGAGTCACCCGGCTACCCAGCACTTCAAAGGGATCGGTCGAAATGGAATGCATCTCTAGCTGCGGAATCGCGCCTGCGTGCCGCGTTCCCGGGTCATCGAAAGCATAATCAAATGAACGCCGGATACGGTCTTCCACGACCGGTTCGCAGTAGAGTGGCACCGGGTGCCCCAGATAGAATTGCTGCAGACGCAACTCATCGAGACCGAAAATGTGGTCCGCGTGGCCGTGTGTATAGAGCACACTGTGAATGATACCGATCTGCTCTCTCAGTAATTGCGTCCGCAAATCGGGTGGCGTATCGATCAGCAAATTCCCGTCAGGGAGTCCCATCACCACCGCACAACGCGTACGCTGATTCCGTGGATCCCCTCCCTGGCACACCGCACAACCGCACCCTACGACGGGCACCCCCACAGAGGTTCCTGACCCCAAGACAACCAGCTGTCCACGAATATCAGTTGTAACAGGAGACTTGTTCACCAGCGGTGCATTACCAGGAAGGTTGCACCCCGCGACCGGCGCCATCCGGGGCAATTCCAACAGGCGGGAAAACAGTGCTCATTGACACTCCGACTCATGCCGACACAAGCATGAATCCGCCGCTCCACCGGGAGAATCCCATCTTACCAGAAAACGCGGGCCTGGGATCCACGTTGACCGTGTCGGCAAGCCGCCATAAACTTGCAGCTGTCCGCGTCTGTACGGTGCCCCGCTTCGTACAGAAACAAACCGGCGATACCTCTCTTCGGGCGCTTGCGGCCAACGCCCCCCCCCTTTCGCAACTGCGAAGAACAATATGAGTATTGTGGAACGGATCTGGGAACAACTGGGCTTGCTGTTCGGCGCGATTGGTACGCTTTTTTCCCGATTATTGACTCGATTCATCGGCACGGACAATCTGCGCCAACTGCGGCGACTCGAAGACAAAGTCGCCGCCATCAACGCCCTCGAGCCTGGTCTCCAGCAACTATCAGATGAGGAGCTGCAAGCGCAAACAACCAAATTCCGGGAGCGGCTCCGGGCTGGAGAGACACTCGATGCCCTGCTCGGTGAGGCGTTCGCGACCTGCCGTGAGGCTGGGCGTCGATTTCTGGAAATGCGGCACTACGATGTCCAGCTCGTAGGAGGAATGGTACTCCACTCCGGCAAGATCGCTGAAATGATTACCGGCGAAGGAAAAACCCTTGTCGCCACACTTCCCGCCTATCTCAATGCCCTGACCGAATCTGGTGTCCATGTCGTTACCGTTAACGACTATCTCGCGCGTCGCGACATGGAGTGGATGGGACCGATCTACCGCGGGCTCGGGCTCACGGTCGGCGCCATCCAGAGCAATATGCCAGTCGAAGAGCGACAACAAGCCTACTCCTGCGACATCACGTACGGAACCAATAACGAATTCGGATTCGACTATCTCCGTGACAATATGCGGCCTGCCGCGCGCGACGACGAGCGTTACCCTAAACATCTGCAGCAATCGCAAGGCCCGCTTCACTTTGCCATCGTCGACGAAGTCGACAATATCTTGATTGACGAAGCGCGCACGCCGCTGATTATCAGTGGCCCCGCTTTCAGCGACGTACGGCGTTATGCCGAAGCAGACACGATCGCACGCAAACTGAAAGCTGGTGAAGATTTTGTTGTCAACGAAAAGGATCACACCGCCCACCTTACCGACGCAGGGATCCGGGCGGCAGAGAAGCTTGCCGGCGTTGAGAGCTTTTACACCGCGGGCAACATGGACTGGCCGCACCTGATTGACAATTCGTTGAAGGCGCACCATCTCTACCAACGCGACGTCAAGTACGTCGTCAAAGAGGGACGGGTTGTGATCGTGGACGACCACACTGGCCGACTCCAGGAAGGACGGCAATGGAGCGACGGACTGCATCAGGCAATCGAGGCCAAAGAACGAGTAAAAATCAAAGAGGAAACGCAAACGCTTGCCACGATT
>CAZITS010000424.1:0-5433 GCA_964542185.1 uncultured Pirellulaceae bacterium | reverse complement strand
CCCGCCTCACGAGACCACCGAAGTACCTGGCGGGGTGTATGTCTTCACACCCACGGGCAAGCAGGTCGGTTTTGTACCGATCCCAGAAGACGAGGTCACCAACTGTACGTTCGGCGGTCCCGATCTGAAGACACTCTTCATTACCGCCGGACACACGCTTTGGAGCATCCGGGTAACCACCGCGGGCTTTGTTCCCTGGTTGAATCGCGCGGCCGACGCAAACCGGCCGGGCAACTGAACCTTGTCCGTACCAGCCACGTCACACGGCAGTCTGCCGAGGAACCTGACATGCATCTCCTGTCCAGCCTCTTGATCACCGCAGCGATGTCAGCAACGGCGTCGCCAGCAGCCACACAAGAGAGCAGCGCAGACACTACCCGCGCCCCCAATCTTCTGTTCATCCTGGCCGATGATGTGGGGCAAGAGGTACTCGAATGTTACGGCGGCAGCTCCTATCGCACACCCCATATCAATTCACTGGCCCGGGATGGCATGAAGTTCCACCACGCCTATAGCATGCCAGTCTGCCACCCAACACGCATTGCTTTAATGACAGGCCGCTACCCGGTGCGGCTGAACCAACCAGCCTGGGGTAGTTTCCCGGCCGCTGCTGAGTCGTCGACGTTTTCAGGTTTCCTACAGCGTTCCGGCTATGCGACGGCCATCGCTGGCAAATGGCAACTGGCGTTGTTGAAACGCGATCCACATCACCCTCAGCGGCTCGGCTTCGACCAGTCCAGCCTGTTCGCCTGGCACGAAGGTCCCCGCTACTACGACCCGCTGATCTGGCAAAACGGAAAGCTGCGCAAGAATCTGGCCGGACACTACGGACCCGATGTCTATGCCGACTTTCTGATCGATTTCATGAAACAGAAACGCGAGGCTCCGTTTCTCGCCTGTTTCTCGATGGCCCTCTGCCACGATGTCACGGACGATCTGTCAGAGCCGGTACCTTTCGGACCCGGCAAAACGCGTTACGACAACTATGGCGAAATGGTACGCCAGATGGATCGCGTGGTGGGCCGGTTGCTGACCGCATTGGAAACAGCCCATTTGCGTGACAACACCGTCGTGATTTTTACCACCGACAACGGGACGCCCAAACGCACAATCGCCGGAGTGCGAAACGGTCGGCTGTACCGTGAATCCGTCGTCTCACTGCGGGGCAACCAGTCGATTCCCGGTGGCCAAGGCAACCTCCGTGACGACGGCACACGCGTTCCATTGCTGGTCCGCTGGCCGGGTGTCACACCGGCTGGACGGGAAGTCAACGCACTGGTCGACAGCAGTGATTTTCTGCCCACCCTGCTTGAGCTGGCGGGAGTCCCACTACCGTCCGATATCAAACTCGACGGCCACAGCTTTGCCCCGCTATTGAAAGACCAGCCAGGTCGCCAGCGCACCTGGTGTTACGCGGGTCTGCGCAACCGACATTGGGTGCGCACGCAACGCTTCAAGTTGTATCAGGCGGGACAATTCTACGATCTGGCTGAGGATGTGAACGAGCAACACCCACTGCAGAAAGAAACCGCCGCTGGCGCCGCCAAAGCCGCACTCCAATTGTTGCGTGGCGCGCTGGCCGGATTACCGCTGAAACGTTGAATGCACTCTGGAGGCACGGCAGGCCCAAACGCTGAGGGACACGGTCGCGCAGCCAACTTCAGGTCTGGCAGTGGGCTGCGGGAAGCAGGCCAGGCCGCTGCGAGGCAGTGAAAACGTGCTGCCCTGCCGGCGCAAACTGTCGTTTTCAACCACCTGCTGGGAACATGTGTCATGGCGTCGGAGCATCCCAGGACAGAGCTGAATCATGCCTGGTGGAATGAGCGTGCAGGATTCCATCGGCAGACTTCCTTCTACCAAAAGCACATCGACCGCCTGACAAGAGGTGACCTGTCACTGCTTCCCCTGGAAGTGAGTGAGCTTGGTGACATTCGTGGGCTGAGCGTACTGCACCTGCAATGCCACATCGGCACAGACACCCTCTCTTTGTCACGGCTGGGAGCCACCGTGACTGGCGTCGACTTTTCTGAAGTCGCCATCCAAGAGGCACGCCAGCTTGCTCTCGACTTGGATATCCCGGCCACGTTCGAACGATGTGAAATCGAATCCCTGCAGACACGGTATTCAGAGGCCTTCGACCTCGTCTTCACATCGCACGGTGTGCTGTCGTGGCTGCCCGACCTGAACGAATGGGCACGGCAAATCTCGGGCTGTGTCGTACCTGGCGGACAGGTCTATCTGTCAGAGAGCCACCCTTTGGTCTGGGCATTGGCAGAGGACAGTCCCGTTCAGGAGACGAGTTTGAGGCTCGAGTTTCCTTATCTGGCCCAGGACCAACCAGGTACCTTCGTCGATACTGGAAGTTACGCCGACCGGGAATTCCCCACGCAAGCCAACGAAACCACCCAATGGTCCTGGAGCCTGGGCGACGTCGTCAACGCGTTTATCACCGCTGGAATGACCATCAATCATTTGCATGAACACGCCACCGGATTTTACGCCGTCACGCCAGCATTCCAGGAGGGAGCGGATGGTCACTATCGACTGCCCGCCCCGCTGGACGGACGGTTCCCGCTGACCTTCACGATTCGAGCCACCAAACCCTGCGGCGTGCAGGACCCCTGACCTGCGGGTGCGCAGCGGGGAACAGCCAGAAAAAAACAGGGACCACTGCGGACAGATCTGCCACCCGTGGTCCTGGGACCGCGGTTTCTTGCCGACGGCACCGGGCGCGAGAAATTGCGATCGGCACAGGGGCGTGTTAGAAAACAGCCCGAAACTGCGGCACGACGCGCCTGGCCAATCCGTTCACCTTCTCACCTGACAGGGAAAAGAGAAATGTCTACTGCCACACTGCAATCTGCTGAGACTCCCGCTGGAGCCTTGCCCGACATGCCCATCGAGCCCTCCTGGATCAAGGAGGGCAATCCGGTCGCCCGCGGTGCCGTGTTGACCCAGAGCGCTGATAAACGGGTCTCCAGCGGACTCTGGTCCTGCGAACCGGGCCAGTTTGAATGGAATTTTTCCTGGGACGAGTTCGTGCATGTCCTGGAAGGCGAAGTCGATATTACCGCGGAAGGCAGCGAGCACACACAGACACTTCGCGCCGGTGACATGGCCCACTTTCCCTTGGGGACGAAAGCGCACTGGCACGTCAAGCAAGCGATCCGCAAGTTCTTTGTGATCCGCACTCCCGAACCGTTCGAGCTCGGGTAGCAACGGCCGTGGCGGCACGCTGCCCCCCACACAATCGACTCGATTCCTCCGCCAGGAAACCCGGCACATGGTCCACTCCTGTCGATGCACTGTCTGGTCCGCGGCGCATCAACCGCACGCCTGGCGGTCTGTTTACCTGCTACTGACCTGGGCGCTGACAACCCTGGCCCAAACGCCCGCTGAAAACCTGCCAGATGGCTATGTGGGAGGCCCCTACAAACTGCTGGCCACCGATGTCACCGGCGATGGGCGGAGCGAACTTGTCGTGGGGTACCGCAGCATCGGCGTCGTCACCGTGGAACAGATCGACGACCGGGGACAGCTGCAACGCATCGGCCTGAACGCATTGATAGTGCCAGTCCCGCTGGGAGCGCGACACGTTCACAATCTGGATTATCGGGACTTGAACGGAGATGGCCTGATCGACCTGGCGCTCACGCTGGGAGGCAGTGGCCCCACCCAACCAGGTAGAATACTACTTGCCACCAACCGCGGTCGAGGACGGTTTCAGCCGGTCGTCGAGTACACAGTACCGAGCGAAGCCAAGGGGATCCGCCTGGCCGACTTGGACAACGACGGGCAGCTCGACTTGCTCTATACCGCGCGCGGTTCTGGATACAAGGGCGATATCAAGGTCGGTCGACTCTATCTGCGACGGGGCCTGGGCGCACACGAATTCGGCCCAGCGCTAGTCTGTGACGCGGGTAAATCTGCCTACTACGTGGAGGCGGCCGATCTGAACAGTGACGGCTTTCTGGATATCGTCATTCCCAACGAACACGACTCGACTGTTACCTACTTCATCAACCCGGGAATGAAATTATTCGAGCAGCGGCAACCACCTACGCGTGCCCAGGTGCGGGCCACCCAGATTCCCGGCCGCCGCTCCCACGCCGTCAACGATGTCCGGGCCGCCGATTTCAACGGTGATGGCCACCTCGATCTGATCACGGCCAACCTGGGCACTTCGACGCTCTCCCTGTTTCTGGGCAAAGGGGATGGCACCTTCCACCCGGACCAGCTGCTGGAGGGGGGCAAGAATGGAGCGTTTCTGGCAGTCGGGGATCTCGACCGGGATGGCGACCTGGACCTGGTGGTGACGCATTGGACCGAGGATTTTCTCTCGGTGCTGCTGAACCAATCAGACGGCAAGTTTGCACCCCGCCAGGATTATCAGACCGGCAGCGGCAACTACGGGGTCACGCTGCTCGACTTCAACCAGGACGGTAAACTCGACGCGGCCACCGCCAATTACCGCGCGGAGAGCGTCTCGGTGCTAGCCGGCCAGGGAGACGGCACGTTTCAACCTGCCGTGACCACCCGTAGAGGACTCCGTTCGTTCAACGGCAAGTGGCATCCGCACTGACGCCGCCCACCAAAACAAAGTAACGGCAGCATACACAAGCACAGGCCCCGCGCGGGCCGATCTCCCGCTACGATAGCCAGCGCCCAGAGCTATTCGTCCTCGACGACAACTGCTGTGCCGTAGCAGAGCATTTCCGCGCAACTCTTGGCAATCACCGAATTCTGGAAGTCAACGCTGATCACGGCGTTAGCGCCCAGTTTTTCCGCTTTGGCCGTCATCCGATCGACCGCTTGTTCGCGACTCTGGGACATCAGGTGACCGTATTCGTGAATCTCGCCGCCGACGAGCATGCGCAGTCCCGCCACGATATCCTTGCCGATGCCACGGGCCCGAATGGTGTTGCCGGCGACCATCCCTAAGGTGCGCACGATCCGTTTTCCGGGAATCTGGGGGCTGGTCACTACCAGCATTCGCTCGTCTGCCATTACGTTTAGTCCCTTACATCGGTGTATTTATCTGTCTTGGCACTCTTCAACCGTTGCACAAACACCGTCAACAAAGTCAACGTAAATCCGAACACGATGGCAGGTACGCCGAAACGAACCCACCAAGGCATGTCTTCCGCCGTGAAAATCCCCTTGAGCATGTAAAACACAATCGTCCCGTAGACCACCACCACGCCGACAATCCCCAGCGTCGCGGGAGCCAGCGAAACCCAACCGGTCGGTTTGGCAAAAACGTCCTGCTCTTCGGATTCACTCATCAGACGGACTCCGTTTGATCCGATCCCGGTAGCCGAATATCAACGACTTGTTTCACCACGGATCGCGGAGGAAACGGCTACAGCCGTAGTCAGACTGGGCAGCCGATGTGAAATAGCCACGAACACGTAGCTAATTAGATCGGAAGAG
>CAZITS010000423.1:0-5434 GCA_964542185.1 uncultured Pirellulaceae bacterium | reverse complement strand
AACTTCGTCGCGCTTAGCATTGGTCCCGAAGCGACGTGGGGGTTGGAAGGCCCTGTCTTCTACATGGCTGGCCGGCTGATGGGTGAGCCGAATCTGGTTTACGAAGCCGTCGTCCGGGAATACTGCGATGGTGTCTTTGGCAAGGCGGCCGAGCCAATGATGGAGTTCTTCGCGCTGCTTCAGGACCGGCTTGCCCAGGTCGTACCAATCACGGACGACGACATTTCTGCCGACGCTCGAAACACGCAGCTGCCCCGTTGGCTCGATACCAAGTCACTCTACCTCGCTCAGTATCCGCCGGGTGTGCTAAGCAAGCTGGACGGTCTGATCCGCCAAGCGGAGGCTGCTGCCGATACCGAGCGGAACAAGCGTTGGGTACAGCTCTCGCGCGATCAGTTCGATTTCGCGAGGCTACTCACGGAAATGCTGCTTGCGGAACGAGCGTGGCAGGCCAAACGCACTGCCGCAAACTGGCGAGAGCTCAAAGACGCGGTTGATGCCTTCGAAGTCTGGCGTGAGAAAATCGTCAAGCTTCCGCCTGAGTACACGGACGCCTGGTGGCCGGGCCACGCCACGTTCTGTCGCTATCTGGTCGCCAATCTCGACGACACCGGAATTGCTTTCTATCGCCCGTGGAACGAGCGGAAAGCCGAAGTGCTTGAAAAGGGGATTCGGGGCCGGGCGATGGGCTACGGAACGTCGTATTATTACAGCTTCATCCGCGAGCCACTGACACTCGATTTCAGCAAACCGGAGTGACGCGGGCCCCGGTGTTGACCGGTGTCGCAATCGAACTCGCTGCAACGTATCAAACCTCTCCAAAGAACGAAGAAGGTGGAGGTTGCCTTACAGCTGGATTCGGACTTCAATCCGTACAAAGTTAAGCGCGAGGCGACCTCTGGACGCCGTGGAACAGACGTTCGATTCGCGCATCCGGTTGCTCGTCAAACGTCATCTGAATCTGTCCAGCCGCATGCCCAGCACAGGTGTCGTCTTACAACGGAACGTCGCTGTGATGGGGCGGAAGTGATCCATCGCATACCACGATCGTTACTCGTTTCCATTCAGAGACTCCGACCAGCCATCATGCCTCGCATTCGTTTCGCCGCTCTTAACTTGCCGCAGTGTCTCTTCTTCTTGCTCCTGCTGTTGGCACAATTCACATGCCCGCAAGTCGGGCTGGGCCAGAACAACACGCTGGTTAAATTCCAACCGGGAAGACGCCAACTCTTCCTGGATGACTATGCGATCAGCAGCATCAAGCACCTCACCAGAACGCTGCATCAACCCGAGAAAAGGGGAGCCGTCATCACTCCGCAGCGCCCCTGGGAAAAGTACCTCGTGCAGACCCGTAGCGTCCCTGCCTGGGACGAGGAGCTAAACCTTTTCAAACTATGGGTCAACGCGATCGATCGTGAACCGAGTTTCATGGCCGGGCCCACGTACTTTGAAAGTAAAGATGGAATCCACTGGACCAGGCCGATCCTGCGGCAATTCGAGTATGGTGGGTCGCGTGAGAACAATATCCTTGCTATCGATCCAAAGCTGAAATGGCCCGCGCGGGCAATAACGAACGTGATTCGCGATCCGCATGACCCCGATTCTGCACGACGTTACAAGGGCTTCCTGGGCAAAGGCCGCGACCGGCGCCCGATTGTGAGTCCTGACGGGATCCACTGGCAGCAATTGAACGTGCCCGTGCTCCGATCCAGCGATGAGTCGAATCTCAGCTATGACCCTATCTCACGCACTTTTATCGCGACACTGAAACACACTGGACGTTTCGGCCGCGCACACGCGATTTCGACCAGTCGCGACTTCGAGCATTGGACCAAGCCGAAGCTGCTGTACCAAGCCGACGCTGAGGACCAAGAGCTAGGCAAGACGCGGATTCTATCTCGTCTGGCGGACCCCAAACTGCAGGATCCCGTTTACAACCAACCCAGCTACTACAAAGTCGATATCTACAACGTGGCCGTGTTTCGATACGAGGATCTGTTCATCATCCTGCCATCGATGTTCCACATTACAGGACCGCGTCCGAACGGCAACGTAGACGGGTTCAAACATATTCAACTCGCCTGTACGCGCGACCTGAACTCCTGGACACGACTGGCGAGTCGCGAGCCCTTCATCGACACGTCGCCGATTGGTGATGCCTGGGACACGATGGTCATGCTTCCACCCAGCGCGCCATTGGCACGTGGCGACGAGTTGTGGTTTTACTATTCGGCAAGCAAATATCGTGGTACACCGCCAAGCCCCCCGCCGCACCGTGGTGCTGTCTGTCTAGCGGTCCTCAGACGGGATGGGTTTATGTCGCTTGATGCAGGCGACAAACAAGGCACGCTTCTGACAAAACTGTTTGCAACGTGCGCTTCGTCGCTGTACTTGAATATCGACTCGGCTGACGGCGTGATCGTCGTGGAAGTGCTGAGCCGTGAAGGGAACGTGTTAGCTGTTTCAAAGCCAATGTCAGAAGATGAACCGCGTCGCCGCATCGTTTGGGCAGAAGGCGACTTGGCAGACGTTGCCGGGAAAACGATCAGGCTGCGCTTCCATCTCCGCAACTCGCGGATGTTTTCCTTCTGGCTGGATGGGTAGCTGTTCGCCGTTTCGCTAGGCGCAGGGTTGGTTTGGGAGTCGTAAATGTCCGTAACTTCTACACACCCGGGCCGAGAGCAACCGCGAGAAGATCAGCTCGCACGTGGGCGCGGAGGCGACTCAAGCAGCCGTCACTATGCTGCTTCAATAACCGCGGGCACGCTTAGTCCCTCTTCTCGACAACTTCTCCGCGCACGCCGAAAGAGATCAGCGAAAGACGTGTAATCTTTGACTGATTGCGTGCCGAGATCCGGAGTTCGAACCACGGCACATCGGCGACGATACTGGACAAGTCGAAGTCGCGCTTTGCATTTTCCAGGTTCTGATTTCTGGCGAGGCTCACGAACTTCTCGCCGCTGGTGGCAGGTGAGCGGATTTCGATAGAATTGCTTAGCTTGTCCTTGTCAAAAGCGATCTTGGGACTTGTAAGGACCGCGGTTTTGAATACTCCGCCGTCAGCTGCTTCAAAACGGTAGACGATCCGGCCCGCTCCACGAGGTGGCAGATTGAGCCCCCATTGTCCCGGGCGGAAGCCGTTAAGATCGCTGGCGTGAATGGCCGAATTTCCTCCGCCGGAAAATCCGTCCGAGTATCGAAATCGCCCCACCGTGAACACGGTCCGGCTCTTGAGGACCGCCAGGCTCGCCACTAGTTTTTTGCGGAAATTTGCATCGATCAAATACTCGTTTTCGGGCCGCGAGAGGATTTCGATTTCTTCTTCGTAATTCCGCTGGGCGCGATTCAATAGATCGCGGTTGCGTGACTCGAAGAAGCGGTTCATCGTGTGTCGAGCTTGCAAGTGGAGCGAAACGACTCGCTGAGCCCGCGCCACGTATTGGATTCGCTTGAGGAGATTCGGATCCGCTCCATCTGCAATCGCGGCCTCGATCTGTCGCACAGCCTGGGCCATCAATCGGTTGGTCTGGTCAACGACTTTGGGGCCGAACGTACCGACGACATCTGACACCGTGTAATACGTACCACTGGCAGCGGTCTCTTCCAGCAGTTTGTAATAGCGAAGCATCGTTCTTGCCGCAGGTCCGTAAGCCAGCTCACAGAATTCCACGACTAACTCATCGACGTCCCGCGAAGGATCCCAGGCAAGTCGCGAGTAGAGATACAGGTTCAGGCCTTGCGTGCCCCAATTCGGCTGGCTTTGGCTGTAGACGCCTCGCACTCCATTTTTCACGAAATGGGGAAAATCGACACGGAAACAGTGCGTCAACGGATAGTACAGCCAATGGTTGTACGACGTGTAGTAGAGATAGAGGTGAATCGGATTCCCAAACTGCGACCACGACTCCAGGGCGTCGCGAAAGCGTTTCTGCCGTGGGTGCGTGAGGGGCTGGGCACGATCGACGTTCCATTGTGGAATCCAGAACACAATGTTCTTTTCTGGCTTCACCTTCAGCGGTGGACCTGCGCAATGGTAGTCCGCGTAAAACGTCACGAACCGATCGGGATGTTGGTCTCGAATCGCCCGCGCGACCTGGTTAGCCAGTTCGACGATCAAATCGGAATGGTTGCCACGAGCAAATCGCAGTTTCGTGCATTTGTCGCACTCACAGAATCCTTGATTGCCGTCGTTCGGACTGATGCACAGGAGCCGCGCATCACTGTTCTTGCACCAATCGTCGCGAGCTCTTTCAATTGCTAGCCGAATGACGTCCGGGTTGGTCGTGCAAAGCTGTAACGGGTGGCGCCGTCCCTGCCAAAATCCGAAGTATTCCGGGTGATCCTGGAAGCGGTCCGGCGAGACGATGAACTGGTAACTATGACCGTTACCGACGTGATCCCAGCCGCCCAGGCGATTCCGCCGAGCCCAAGATTGCGTACTATCGACCCAGGTCTCATCCATCTTGTTCGGACTCACTGCCAAACCGCCGCGCCGGTCGAAATACGGAGCCAGCATGTGTCGGCCGGTCCGCAAGGACACGGTTTTCTTGCGAGGCACGATTTCCCAGGCGAGTGACGGCTGTAGCCAACGGACGCCCAGTCGCTCCAGCAACGAATAAACGGCGTGCCCTGTCGCGGCGTCGTTCCGCCCGACCAGAACGACAGCCTGGTCAGTCACCGCGATGACACAGACTTCCTCGTTGCGGTGTTTCGCCCTCGAGAGTTCCTCCCGCAAGCGACTCCCGTGTTCTGTCGCCCCGATTTCGACCCGAATACCTGGCGGTTGTTCTGGTTCGGCCACGATGGGCAACACCACACCCGACATTCGTCTCAAGCAGCGTTGCAAGTCGACGCTCGCCGACTTCTCAATCTCTGTCGGTGCTTTGGGCAAGACAATGGTTGCCAATGGTCGGCCATCCTGGACCAGGCTCAACCGCTCAGCGGCCGCGTTCGCCCGCACGCCGAGCGTCAAAACAAGAATCACACCGATGGCGGGTTTGGCGAAATGCTGCTTGTACATGCTTCACTCCGAATGCTCAGTGATCGTGATCAGAGAATGCGCGGTTCCCAACTCGATGCTGACACGTGCGACGTGGCTGGCCGCGGTCCAATCTGTTACCAGTATTAGCTATAAACGGCGCATTGACCAACCTGCAGAGGCTCCGGTTCGAAGAAACCAAAGTCCGCGACGCAGGGCTGGTGAACCTCAAAGGGTTGCCGAAGCTCAGGGAGCTCATCCTCATTGGCACCCAGGTCACCGACGCTGGCGTCGCCGAATTGCAAAAAACGTTTCCAAAGTGGCAGGTCCGGAAATAGCCCAGCCACCCCTCCTGCCGCCGGTGCGGGTCCGGTTGGCCACACGCGGTGCGCGCCAGCCTCTATATTACGGCCGTCTGGATACGCCAACCGAAGGAGCTGAACATGAAACGTCTGC
>CAZITS010000422.1:0-5435 GCA_964542185.1 uncultured Pirellulaceae bacterium | reverse complement strand
GGGGGCGGAGCATGAGGGGCAGGGGAGGTCGCACTTGGGAAAGGCGGGTCGTTTGCCGTTAGAGCGGTACTTCGCCGCCACGCTTGCAGAACGCGAGGCCCTCCAGTCGGGCGACAAGACGATTGCTGCTGTCGCGGCGCAAACGAGCCTCAATGCCAGATACCTGGGCAACTTATGGTCTGTCTTGAACGCTGCTGACGGGTCGCTGCTGTTGGATCAACTGCGTGCTCAGTGGCGTCAGGCGTCGCCCGATGCGGCTGCGGTGCTAACCCAACAGGTGCGCACCTGGCAAAAAGGGGTGTGGACATTTAACCCGGTCGGCTTGCTGGGTCGCAAGGGAAGCCGCTCGCGATGGATGGAAGCCGTCAGTCCGCTGCTGACACAGCATGAATTGCGATTCCCTGTTCCGGCGCGCCAGGAGGCGGACAAAACAAAAGAGTTTGTTGTCTCGCTGGTTGCAGGCGACGCCGGAGACGGCAATCAACATGATTTTGTGGTCTGGACACAACCGCGGCTGGTTGCCGAAGGAAAGCCTGATGTGCCGCTGCGCGGCTGGTTGACTGCCGGTGGCCAGTCGATCGACGCTGATTCGGTCTGCGTTCAGGCCCCATCTGTGATCACGGTTCACGTACCTGCTGAGCTGGCAGATCGCATGCTTGTGACCACGGCGAGTCTGGCGCCCAAGGGTGCGGCAGGAAGTGTGCAAACGGAAGTGGTTGCCGGAATTCCCGCCGCCCCATCCGGACTACGACCCAGCGAAGTTCTAGTGAAGCTGGAACACGTCAACATTGGCGCTGACAAGAGAACGGTTTCCTATCGGCGACCGATTCTCGTCGGTGAAAAGAGCGAGGCCCGGAAACGTTTTGCAGCAGCGCTGGAAGACTTTCGGAGGCTCTTTCCAGCGGCCCTCTGTTATACGCAGATCGTACCTGTCGACGAACTGCTGACATTGACATTGTTGTATCGCGAGGATGATCATCTGGAGCGGTTAATGCTTGATGCTGAACAGGCGGATCGGCTTGACAGGTTGTGGGACGAATTGCGTTACGTGAGTCACGAACCCATTCGACTGGTGGATGTACTGGACTCGCTGCTGGAAACAACGATCGATCACCCGCAGGCCGGGATTTTTGACGATGCGGTCAAGTCCTTTAACGCGCGGGCTGATGCGTTCCGCAAAAAACTTGTGGCGAGCGAAGGAGTGCATGTCGACGCGCTTGTCGATTTTACATCACGGGTTTGGCGCCGGCCTCTTACCAAGATAGAGGAGGCTGATTTGCGGAACCTGTATGGGAGACTCCGTGAGCTCTCGTTGTCGCATACAGAGGCCTTTCGATTGTCATTGGCACGCATCTTCGTGGCGTCCCCCTTCTTGTATCGTCTGGAAGTACCTCCTGAAGGTACAGATCCAGCGCCAGTGACCGATCGCGAGCTGGCAAGCCGCTTGAGTTACTTTCTCTGGTCATCGATGCCGGATGACGAGCTCCGCAGCGTGGTCACCCGTGGCGCACTACACGAACCCAGAGTACTGATCGATCAGGCCCAGCGGATGCTCAAGGACGGACGCGTGAGGCGATTGGCCACCGAGTTTGCCTGCCAGTGGTTGCACATCCACGACTTCGACCCGCTCGAACAAAAAAGCGAGAAGCACTTTCCCGAGTTTGTGGAATTGCGCGGTGCCATGTACGAGGAGTCGATCCGATTCTTGACCGACCTGTTTCAGACCGATGGTTCCTTGTTGAGCCTCCTCAATGCCGACCATACTTTTGTCAATGGCCCCCTGGCGGAGTTTTACGGAATGCCGGGAGTCGAAGGTGCTACCTGGCAGCGCGCCGAAGGTGTGCAGCAACAGGGACGTGGTGGTATTCTGGGATGGGCGACAACCCTGGCGAAACAGTCTGGTGCGACACGTACCAGCCCGATTTTGCGGGGCAATTGGATCAGCGAGGTACTGCTTGGCGAAAAGTTGCCGAAGCCACCGAAAAATGTACCGCAACTCGCTGATGTGGTTCCCGCCGGATTGACAGAACGCCAGCTCATCGCACGGCACAGTCAAGACGCGGCATGTGCTAAATGCCATGCGCGGATCGACCCATTTGGATTCGCACTGGAACATTTCAATGGGATTGGTCGGTGGCGTGACAAAGACGCCAACGGGTTCGCAATCGATTCCCAGACCACGTTGCCTGACGGGACACAGATTGATGGGTTGCCCGGTTTACGGGACTATCTTCTGCACCAGCGTCGCGATGAGTTCTTGCGGCAGTTTTGCCGTAAACTCCTGGGTTATGCGCTGGGTCGCGAAATCCAGCTCTCCGACCGACCACTGATCGATACCATGCTAGCGCGACTGGCCGCTCGCGATTACCGTTTTACGGCGGCAGTCGAGACCATTGTCTTGAGTCAACAGTTTCGGATGATCCGCGGAAAATCGTTGAACGATTGACAATGGTTTACGAAGCAAGGTGTACAATTCATTTTTGCTGGTAGCCGAATTAAGCAAACGGAGCGTTTTCATGAAACACCATTTGTCCCGTCGAACAATGCTTCGTGGTCTTGGTGTCAGCATGGCTTTGCCCTGGATGGAGTCACGCGTTGTCTGGGGTGATGAGCAGCGATCCGAACCGGCAAGTCAGGCTCCCGTCCGTGTGGCGGTGCTC
Source organism: uncultured Pirellulaceae bacterium (assembly GCA_964542185.1). Lineage (GTDB taxonomy): Bacteria > Planctomycetota > Planctomycetia > Pirellulales > Pirellulaceae > UBA9264. The sequence goes on along the minus strand of CAZITS010000422.1, from coordinate 2,775 downwards.
TTTTCGGGTAGCGGTTTTCATGCCGGCCATTGGTGGGCCAAGGGTGCCGGCAGAGAGATGGAGATGGGTCCGGTCCTGGAGCCGCTGTCTGCGTTCCGTGAAAAGCTGCTTTTCGTGGGCGGGCTCTACAATGAACAGGCACTGAAAGGCAACATTCACAGTTCACAAACCGGCAACCTGTTGTCGGGGGCTCCGCTGGCAGATGGCGGCGAAATTCGCAGCGGAACCAGTTTTGATCAGGTTCTTGCGAGGTATTACGGGCGGTCGACGAAAGTCCCCAGTCTGGTACTGGGTTGTGAGCGATCCAATCCGGGGATCCACAAGAATTACTCGATGCTTTACAGCTCGCATATTTCCTGGAGTTCACCCACCGCGCCGACACCTTTGGAGCTTTATCCGGCCCTGGCGTTCGACCGCTTGTTCAAGGACCAGACGGAGCGTGGTGAACAGAGTGTGCTGGATGCGGTGTTGGGCGAAGCGACCCGGTTCCGCCAGCGGGTCAGCCGCCGCGATCAACAAAAACTCGATGAGTATCTCAATTCGGTGCGCGAGGTTGAGCGACGCATCGAACAAGCGGGACAGCAAGGTGAGTTGCAGGGGTGGCGCCCGACGCTCGACAAGCCGAATATGCCGCGGCCGGCGGAAGGGATTCCGCAAAATCTCGCGGACCATGCACAGTTAATGTGTGACATTCTGGTGTTGGGATTTCAAACCGATACCACTCGTGTTTCCACATTGAAAATTAATAACGATCATAGCTACATGCAGTTCCCGCATTTGGGTGTCGAAGTGGGACACCACGAGCTGTCGCATTCTGACCGCGGTGTCCAATCCCCTGATTGGTTAAAAGTCAATCATTTTTGCTTGCAACAACTGGCGTACATTGCCGGCAAGCTGGATGCGATCCAGGAGGGTGAACGCACGGCGCTCGACAATTCCATGTTGATGATCTGTTCCAGCATGATGTCCGGGATTCACGACGCAACGAAGCTGCCAGTTGTGTTGCTGGGTGGTGGTGGCGGAAAACTCGAAACCGGGCGTGTACTGGATTACGGCGGCAAACCCAACCGCAAGATGTGTAGCCTGTTTTTGTCGATGATGGACAAATGTGGTGTCCATCTCGAAGAGTTCGGTGATTCGACCGAGCGGCTGACCGAGGTCTGATGTCCGCGGCAGTCGTTTGTCATCGAGTGTTCAAGTTCCACCGACTTTTCATGACTCTAGCGGCGCATCGCACGACTTGCGGGCGGCGCAGCAGGAGAGGTTTGCCGATGGCGTTTCTGCTAAATCCAGCCGCCCGTCGATGGCTGCTGGCCCTGTTGTTGCTGGCCAGCGCCGGCAGTTCAACCAGCGCAGCAAGTCGTGGCGAAACTGGCACAAGTGTCAGGCCCGATCACGTCAGGTTCTCGGTGCCTCGGACATTCAAGGGCAACCGGCTGTTGTGGGTGGGTGACGCAGATTTGCCGCGGCAGTCGGCCCGCGGCGCACAAGCAGGCTCTGATAGCCGCGCCGTCGATTTGCGGTTGCGACTGGACCGCAAGGTTTACGATTCCTTGGACATAACCGCGCAGGGGATGGTTACCGTCGCTGGTGGATTTCCCGACGGGAGTCGACTCGATCTGGCGATCTGGAGCGAGGGCATCCGTGTTTTTCATCGCCAGATTGCAGCGGCACCGGGTGTGGCAGCTCGAGTGTTGCTTTTCGATCTCCGCGAACTGGCAGTGGGTTCTCACGAACTGCGTGTGGGGCTGGTCCGGGATGAGGTGGTATTAGCGCGGGGAGTGGTTCGATTTGCGCTGGTACCGTTTGCCCACGGAGCGACGCGACCACCGTCAAGCGGTTCGATACCGATCTTGATTCAACCGAATACGGTCGCCGCCGGGGAACAGATTCTCACAACCGGTGTGCCGCTGCCACGCGGTACGACCTTGAATGCAGATCACTTCAAACTCACGGATCTGAGTGGAACCCATGAGCTTCCGCTGCAAATTCGTGTCTCCAGCCGCTGGTCGCCGCGGGGTTACGTCAAATGGCTGCTGCTCGATTTTCCCGGCCGCGTCTCTGCGGACAGTGTGAACACCTACCGGTTGCACTATGGGCCCGGAGTCGAACGCGCGCCGGTTTCTCATCCGCTCAAGATTGAGCAGGATCAGGATCGTATCCAGGTCGATACGGGGCCATTGCGGTTTTCTGTTCGCAAACACGGTTTCTCTTTTCTCGATTCGGCGAGTCTCAACGGAGAGCCAGTCATCGATGGCAGTCGGATTACTTTGACCGATGAGCACGGCACGATCTATGAGGCTGCCGGTGATCGCGATTCGCAGGTTGTGATTGAGGAAGCAGGGCCCTTGCGCGCGGTTATCGCAGCTCACGGCTGGTTTGTGGCGGCGGGCCAGCAAACGGGCAAATGTCGAACTGGCAAATATACCGTGCGGATTTACGCGTACCGGGGGGAGTCGTTCCTGCGCGTTTTCCATACGTTTGTCGTGACGACACCAACCAAGACGCTGCGTTACCAGAATATCGCGCTGGAGTCACACCTGACGCGGGCGGGCCGTGCTCTTTTTGGTATTGCCGGTGCACCGCCAGTGTCCGCCAGCGGATCCCATGCCTATCTCGTTCAAGAGTCGCATGAGCGTCTGCGTGTTGCCGAAGTGCGGGACGGGCGCGAAGCGGAGCTGGCGATTGCCAGGCAGAGTGCCGGGTGGGTTCAATCTGGTAGCGTGGGAGTGGCCGTACGGGACATCTGGCAGAACTTTCCCAAAGAGCTGGAAG
>CAZITS010000421.1:0-5441 GCA_964542185.1 uncultured Pirellulaceae bacterium | reverse complement strand
GGAAACACCCTTTTCCGCAGGGGCCTGGTCTGCCGAGTGTTGTGAGTCCAATAAAAACGGACGGGAAAGTACCATGGCCAGGATGAGCTGGCGCAAATCACGACCACGATCACGAAAATCAACCGCCAGGATGTCCAACAGGTCCTCCGTAGCCTGCTCTGCTGGATCCGGAAGATCATCGACGGGCTGCAGGTACGGCTTGCCGAACACCAAGCCCCAAACCCGATTGACAATCGCCCGATCGAAACGGCGCTGGTCGGGATGGGTAACCCAGGCTGCCAGTCGGGCGCGGCGCGTACCGCTAGCAGGCAACCACTCGTCGTGGAAAGGTACCCTGGGAACAACCTGCCGTTGTTTGCCGCTCTCCTGATCGAGCACTTCAAATTCGACCGGCTGGCCATCAACCTCGGTACGATCAAAGACACCAAGTGATAAACGTGTCTGCCCGAAAAAGGCGGCGACGCCTTCAAACTGACTCTGTTTCCAATCCGAAAAAGGATGATCGTGGCATTGGGCACAATCGGCACGCTGGCCCAGTAGGGCTCGAAATACTCGACCGGCCAGTTTTTCCTCTTCCAGCTCCCCCATCACCAGCGCGGCCGTGATGAAGTTGGTCGACGGACTTCCTGTCCACAAACCCCGATTGGCAATCATTTCGCGGACCATCTCGTCATAAGGTCGATTTTCAGCGAGCGCCTCCGTCAACCATTCCACGAATCGATCACGTCGATAGACGACGAAATCGCCGCCATCCACACCGACATAACTGCGTGCTAACCGTTCTGCGAAATACTCGGGAAAACGCCGGTCACGCAGCATGCCTGCCACCCACCGTGCCAACCGATCCGGAGCCCGGTCCGCCTCGAACCGACGTATCTCTTCGAGTGCCGGCACCGTACCATAGAGAGCCAGGGACAGACGCCTCAGGATCTGGAGTTGCGGAGCCTGTGATGCCGGGACCAGACCGGACTGGGCCCAGCGTGTCTCAAACAGCCGATTCACTTTGGCGACCGTGTCGCTCATCTGAAACGAGGGCTGTACGTCAACTCGACCGTCACCGGATCGCTGCAACAGAAAGGGGCGCCAAGTGGCCCACACCACCAGCAGCACCACTGTCTGGATAACCGCTAGTGGAAGAAACCAACGTAACACTGCAGCCATGCTCTCGACTCTTTCAGCAAACACTCGATCAATCACAGTGCCTTCATACGGAGCACTTCCCAGTATAACTAACCAGGCACAGGCCGACATTGTCACGTATAGTACCGACTCCACAACTGGTACGACATGAATCAGACTGCAGCCACACAGCCACCGCATGCTACGCTCAGCAACGCCGTAAGCAGCGTGCCCTCCGGTGCCTTTCAGGAACAGGGCCCCGCTGGCATCCACATCGCTTCTTTCCCCAATCCCTGGAAGCATCCCTTTGCCGCCTTGCGGTGGATTCCGGCTCGTATCTTTGGCCTCGCCAGCCTCACCCTGATACTCGCGGTGGTGGCCGCGATCCCGGTGTTAAATTTCTTTGCCTTGGGATACTTGCTGGAAGCGGAAGGCAGGGTAGCCCGCACTGGCAAATTGCGAGACGCCTTTCCCTTGGTGGCAATTGCTCCGCGCATCGGAACCATCGTCCTGGGAACCGGCTTTTGGATCCTCTCCTTACGCCTCTTTTCCCTGTATGTCGCCGATGCGCAAACGATTGCTCCGGCAGGCAAAACAACCGGTCAACTGCGCATCCTGCTGATCCTTCTCGCCGCTGGAACCGTCCTGCATCTCTGCCTGGCACTGGCACGCGGTGGTGGCCTGGGCTGTTTCTTTCGCCCCTTCAAGAATGCGATCTGGTTGCGAAACAGGCTACAGCGCGGAGATTACTGGATCTATGCAGGCGAACACTTGCGTTCGTTCATCGTCGCGCTGCGGTTAAAGCACCACTTCTGGCTAGGAATCCGCGGTTACGTGGGTGCCGCCATCTGGCTTTTCCCACCGACGGCACTGCTCGCCGTGGGTGACGGCAGCGACGCCAGAACGCTGATAACTGTTGCGGGTGGCATCTGGCTGGTCTTCGTCTTGAGCTGGCTGCCGTTCCTGCAAGCCCGTCTGGCCGCCGAAAATCGCTTCAGCGCAATTCTTGAACCACGCCGAGCAATTGAATGCTTCAAACGTGCCCCCTTTTCCTGGGCACTGACAACCATCCTGGTACACGCCCTGGCACTACCCTTGTACCTGCTCAAGGTCAGACTACCACCACAAGATGCCATGTGGCTGGTCACCGTGGTGTTCATCGTCAGCATCTACCCGGCACGAATTCTCACCGGACTGGCATACGGCCGAGCTGCGCGCCGATCCAAACCGGCGTGGTACGACTTGACCTGGTTGTGCCGAGCCGCCGTCCTGGGGGCCCTCCTGGCCTTCGTGTTTCTCCTGTTCTTTACGCAAGGCATCGGAGAACACGGAAAACGTACTCTATTCGAACACCACGCGTTTCTGCTTCCCTGGCCGTTGTAATGATTCCCCTGCCATGAGAGCCGGGTTGCCGCCTGACCAATTCGGGAACCATGTCAGCCGGTCAGCGGCGTTTCCCAGTCTCAGTGCCAGCCGCTGGTGGGCCATCGAAAAGCGACAAACCGTGCGGCGAAAAATGCATCTGCATACTGCTGTAACCGGTCGCACCCTGCTGTTCTTTTGTGCGAAGTTGTTCTAGTGATCCCTCCACACAGCGCTGGAATGACCGCAGCCAGATGCGTCGATGCTCCTCGTTTCGCGTTTCCCGATACTCATGCGCAAAAGCCGCGGCCGACAGCATGGTCGCGGAATTCACCCGCGGAGGCGGGTTGTGCTTGAGGTGGTCACACGACGTCAACCAGAACCCTTGGTGCTCTTCGCTCCAACACTGGCGAATCATCTGGTCGATCCCCGCAGAGAGTGCCACGAGTACCTCTGGATCTCGTGTCACCTGGTGATAACGCGCCAGGGCGCTAAGTGTCAGAGCCAACATATAGGTATTCTGTCCACGGCAACGTTTGGCAACGCCGGCCTCGTTGCAATGCCCATACGCCAGCAAAACAACCCAGCCACGTTCGGGATCGAGTTCCTTGCGGAGCACCTCCCAATTGCGTTTTGCCGCAGCAAGGTACTTCTGTTGGCCAGTCGCCTGGTACGCCGCCATCATCATATTCAACGGCCACCCAATGCCACGCAGATGGTCCGTGTAACGTGTCGGCATACGGCTCGCGAGTACGTCACAGGCCCGTAAGGCAATTTCCAGCGAGCGCCGGTTTCCAGTGAGGTGGTAGTGATCGAAAACGCCTTCGATCCACACGTGACCCGTGTCACTCATACCCACCTGGTAGGGGCCCTTCATCACTAATGGCGCCTCGTTCTGGTACTTTTCGCCGTCGTAGGTCGCGTAGTACCCTCCTGTATGCCCGACAGTGTGGCACCAGATACTCCCTGGCAAGAAATTCAGTGAGCCGCCATACCCACGCACGTCCTCGTTCACCGCGTGGGCAATGTCAACGTCAACCAAATGACCAGCCGCCGCCGCTGCCCGCGCAAAACACTGGCGTTTCCCGGTCCGCAAGTAGTGCATGAAAAAGCAGTGTGCCGTGTCGTATTCCAGGTTCCCCCAACTATCCCAATTGACGTTGAACCAGTCCCCATAATTCAACAGACCAAATTCTCGCACCACTTCAACATCTTCCAGGTGGAGCTGAGTAAAGCCGTTCATCCAGGCGTCAAATCCTGCATACCGCTTGGGGTCTGCGGGTGGCACTACCCCCAGAACCCGTGTCTGCGAAACATCCTCTGGGGTCCGCTGAGCAAGCAGAGGCTGGTCGAGAGCCTGAAAATACTGGCGCAATCTCTTGGGTTGTAGAGTCCCCCGAAAAAACGTCGCCCAGAGAGTGTGCGTGCGGGCCACGCCAACCTTGAAGGTATAAACCCCGTCGCGCAGATAGTAGTACAGTTTGCATTCCTGTTTCAGGTCATCGGTATCGTACAAGCCCTTTGGAAACTCGGGCAAAATCCCAATCCGCAATCGAGGCGTTTTACCTTCTTTCTCCAGCGTCAATGCCTTGGGCCAATTCTGCCAGAAGTCACGGACGCCAACCGCAAAGCCACCATCGTCGCCAGCCAGCGCAGCCCAGCCTGCAGCACGGCGGCCGGCATTCTGGCCATCCACTTCAAACCGCCGATCGTCGACCTGAAACAGAAGACGGCCATTCGATTCACCGCCTAAGGTTCCAGTCGCCGCTACCGCCGTCGACGCTGCGAATACCAGATCCAAGCCTCGTACTTGGGTCATTGTCTCGGCAGTGAAATCGTTGACAAAGGTGTACTCGAGTTGGAGGTGCGGCAAACCGGCGTAGGCATGCAATCTTAAAACATAGCGAAAACGCTTGCCTTTTCGGCTGATGTGATCACCGCTAATCCGTACGCAAGCCCGCAGAGGCCCCGCCTGCTCAATCTTCATTTCCGCGGCAGTCCAGTCCGCTGTAAACCGCTGACCATCCGGGGTGGTCAGCACAATGCCAGCGCCCTCGGATCCCGTCATACGTTCCTGTTCGCCATACCGACCATCTCGATCTCGATCCAGCCAAACCCGATCTAATAACCGGAAACGGGCGGGATCAAGTATCGTCTTGAGAACTCCCGTATCGATCGTGACTCCGTGATGCTCGCGGCGGACCGAAACCGTCGAGTCACTTTGCGGAGCCGCCGCGACCCCAGCACCATGCTGGAGCAAAAACGAGCGAACCTGGCCACCCTGCAAGTCGGTCTGAAAATCAAGCAATAACCATTTGATCGAACCATCGGGCCAGAATCCCAGCACTTCCGTCTGGAGTGGCACGGCGACTCCTTCCACAGTCTGCAGAATTACCGAGTCTCCAGGTTGCAGACGTCCCTGGGCAACTGGAATCCCGGAAGTCACCGGCCAAGCGACGCGATTCAACTGGTCGGGTGAACGCACTACCAGCGAAATTTCTGTGGCGTGCAGCGACAGGCAAAGTCCAAACACGCCCAACAGGAGGCCCCAGACAGCGTGCGCCGTGACGCGACCATTACACCTTCCAGATCTCATCTTCGGCAAGCTCCTCTAGTCCAACTGATGCTGGTCGCCTCTCTACCAGGTGCGTCGCACAAACAAATGTTTACCACAATTCTACAAACTTTCATCTGGCCTCGTTGGACACAAACACAAAGGCACGTATTTCACCCGCGGGATCTCTAGCACGAACCGCCACGAATCGGACTCCGTCATGCCACTCGGCATCCACGATCATCACACCCACCACAAAAACCTGTGCGCCCTTTCATCTGTAAAGCGAATCGAACCGGCGCGACACCTGTACCGTATCCAAGAACGTCAACATCCAAGAACGTCAACCGTTTTTTCCGCTTGCCCTGCGTGGTAAAAGAACGTAAGACAAACCTGTGCTTGTGTT
>CAZITS010000420.1:0-5463 GCA_964542185.1 uncultured Pirellulaceae bacterium | reverse complement strand
CGAAGCCTTTTGAAGTACACCAACGGCAATCCGACAGCGACCATTCCACCCGATCCCAACAGCAACAGGAGGTGCCGACTAAGTGTCAGACAATCCAATTCACGTACCGCTCCGACGGTCGCGAACAAATATCGATTTGTATCCACTGGAAGCGCATCCTGCTCGCTGGCCCCAATCCACCGCTCTAATGCCTGCTGGTCGCGCAGCTCCTCCCTTCGCCATCCCCACCCTGTCCAATGCCAATGTGATTCTTCACTGAGCGCATCGGAACTCCAGGTCAAGTGCTGGTTCGCTGGCGTCACCAATTGCCAATACGAACGCCCGAACCTGGTAACACCATCGATCTGAGGCGCCGCCACGCGGCGTCTGCCCTGAGCGTTGTCCAGCGGCAGGCTGTACCAGACCTCGAGCAAATGTTCTGTAGAGACAGGCTCCAAGGCAAGATCCAGCAGCCCGGATGGCTCCAACGCGGCCCCTTGTACAGGCTGTTGATTGACAGCTACCGGTCCCAAATCTGTCCCTTCTGGAAATCGCACTTGAATCCGAGACTGCCTCGTTTCAACCCGAACACTCATTCGATTCCAATAGTGTTCCGATGTGACCCAGGTTTGGAGCCATGTCTGCTTGACGATCATCGGGATACCGCGTCCCGTTTCCGCGCGCCGAATCGCCAATTTGATTTGCGGGAGATCCGCTCCTGCAATCGGCAACTCGAATTCACGCTTTCCTTCGAGACTGCTTCGCGCAGACACCACCAGCTCTTCACCAGGAATTTGGACTTCCAGAGCGTCCGCGCACTGCAGGAATGATGGCGCCAGCGAAATTGACCCACCTTCACCGACTACCGGCGTGACAAGGGGCACCGCGACATCGACTTGCCCGTCAGATGCAATCGAGGGCAACGGTATCGCATACTCGACCACAATCCTGGTACGGTCGAAAACTTCTCTGGGAAGCAACACTTCCACTAGCGCTGTCTCTGCAGATCCTGGGGACACCGCCTCGCTGGCGGGTACCGGAAGTTTTTCATCATCTGCCCAGATCTCAAAACGCGCTGATGGTTCGTCAAAGATCACAGCAGGAACCTGCAGTGCTATTTCGGTTAGTGCCCCGAACGTCACTTGATAATTCGCACGCCGCTGGACACGTAATTGCCCGGCCTCCACTCCAACCGAGGTCGCCAAGTCAACAGCGACCTGCCGCTCCCGGATCTGAAAATCAGCGGCAAACCTCATAGACCGGGCACTCATATCCTGGCGAAACAACAGCTCATCTCGCGGTTCTGGATTGGTACCTGCAAGCGCGGCCAAAGGTACTAGACCGATGATCCTCTCCGTGATCGGTACTAGTTCCAGGTTTCTGGCGGTTTGCACTGTGACCTGGGTAGGGTTCACCGTCCGTTCCAAGGGTAATGGCAATTCAACCTCCAAGGGAGATTCCTTTGGCATTTCCTGATAACCACTCAATCGAATGGAAAACTGATCCAGATCGATCGCTGCGGGGGTCAGCTGAACTTGCAGACGACCGTCTGCGAGCTGATGCTCCAACACAATCTCCTCCGGCCCCACCTGGTCAACGCGCCAGGTACCCACATCGATTGTCAGTTCAGAAGTACGCGCGCCACGTACCTGATAGTCAAGCAGTGCTACAAATTCGAGGCGGGCCGCTTGCACGTCTAACTCAAGCGTTGGCTCGACCCTCACGTCCCGCGTTTTCTCACGTACCGCCATCGACAACTGGTAAGGAAACTGGTGATAGAGAAACTGCGCCACTAAACGAGTCGCACCATCGGCATCAACGCGTGGTGTCACACGCCGTACTGCGCGATCATGCTGCCAATTCAATGTCCAATCACCATTTACGGCAAAGTCAATCTGCCCCCTTTGACGTACCGCCTGCGGTACGTCAAACCCTGCCATTTCAACCTCGACGGCGCCGGCCGCCCGATTTTCCTCCTGATCCTCACGGCCCCTCTGCATAACAGCCAACAACCAGAAATTGAGTCCGTCCTCTGGTGCCTTGTTCTCCAGTGATACCTGCGCGTATTGAAACGCTTGATCAGGAGATTGGTCTGCCGGCAATGCCTCGATTGTGTAACCGCGCTGTTCCGAGTGCGACAACAACTCCGTGCCGGGGGGCAAACGCACCAGAAACGACCGGTAATCACCGCTGAAACTGCGCACGGTAAGATCAGCTCGGCTTGTTACGTAGTCCGGGCCTTCAACTGTGACGCGAATCCTCGCGCGGACATCAAGTCGCGCGGGCAGGAGTGACTGTTTCTCGCCAGGAGACCGCCAGGCAACGCTCAGTCCACTGCGACCTTCAAACAGGAATTCTGTGTCACCGTCGACTTCTCGAGTCGATCGAAGGACACTCGCTCCGCCTTCCACCGATCCAAGTACACGTGTACCTGGCACACGAAGCCTGGCGGTAAATTCCACTGCTGGCGGCACACTCAACCGCAACTGTGAATCATTTGCTTTGCGGACCACAGGAACCTTGAGTTCAAACTTCCAAGTATGGACAGAGTCCGCGGCCGCCTTGACCCACGCGACCAATTGGCCATCGACCGGACTGCGTGTGACAAACTGGTTCCCCACACCGTCATACACAGGCAGCTGCTGCAGCGCGCCCTCGGCGAGTCCCAGTGGTATACGGGTCCAACGGTTGGTTTTCTGCTGATTCGACTGTTGCCGATCTGTGGCAACCAGTCGCACTTGCAACTCGGCTGAAACGGAAGCTACATCTTCAACAACACGGGCGACAACTGTCGTCCTTTGGTGCACAAATGGCGGAGTTGCTGGATCCCGCAAACGCTGGTCCAACTCAAACCATCGCTGCCACTGCTCAAAGGAAAAATTGGGAACCCAAATCGGTTTCCCCTTGTTGTCCAGCAAATAGAAAACCCGAGGTTCGACTTCGCGCACTACCGTTTCCGCCTGGGGCGCCGATGCCTCAGGTTCAGAATCCGGTCGCTCTGCGTTCGGTACCTGGCACTGGGCAGGCAGCACGCACAACAGCTGGACGATAATGGCGACCGCGCAGCACAGCGCAACGCGTATCAATCGGGTCGACCCCACGAGCTAGCTCCGCACAAGCTGGAAAAGAAAACCGGCATAAGACGAGTACGAGACTTCATCGTGAGATAGACCATCTCACGATGAACTCGCGCAGAGACACAAGGAAATTCCTTAAGTCCAGACTAACCAAGGATTTGCTCGCTCACAGGTCCTCCCTGGGAAGGTCCTTGACTCTCTCTCTTTATTTTACCCTAGACCCGGCCAGATTACAGTTGTTCCGGCTTTCAATATCCCAACCTGCGGCCATTTTGGAGTCAAAAACTCCAGCAGTTTATCGCTCAGGTAAATTGGTCAAGACTGACATTAACTCTGCATGCAGTTCGGAACTCGCTGCGGTCGCCAGATTGGGCGCATCTAAATCGAACGCATTCCCGCCCAACCCGGACACAACGCCCCCAGCTTCCTGGACCAGAAGTACGCCAGCAGCGACATCCCAGATCTTTACACTTGACGCCCAATAGCCATCCAAACGGCCAGCCGCCAGATAACTGAGATTAAGTGCTGCAGATCCCAGTCGACGCACCGCTCGACTGCGGTGCAGCACTTCAATAAACCCGGCAATTTCTTCACAGCCACGAGGGACGCTCGCAGGAAAGCTGACCGCCACCAGAGCCTCCTGCAACACGCGACAGCCACTCACCGCGATCGCCGCACCATTGAGCCAGGCTCCCTGCCCGCGGACGGCGTTGTAACACTCATCTCGAATGGGGTCATAGACGGTTCCCGCAACCACATCCGCACCACAACGCAGCGCGATCGATACAGCAAAAGACTGGAGCCCGTGAACGTAATTAGCTGTCCCATCTAACGGGTCGACGACCCAGCAATATTCACCTTCTCGAGGCGGCTCCGCTGCCGCGCCGTGTGGATCCTCTTCACCCACGAACCCATGGTCCGGAAACGCGTTCAAGAGAATTTCCTGAATGACTTCCTGCGACTCGATGTCTGCTTGGGTAACGAGATCTTTAGGACCTTTTTCGCGCGCTTGAATCCGTTGCTGCCACTTCAACAGCACATCGCCGCCCGCGCGGGCAGCCTGCTCACAGACCTTGATGAAATCGGGCATCCGGAACCTGTCGAAAAACAGCACGTAAGATGAACACACACATCAGTCTCTAGGATTATAGAATCGCACCCACAGCGTGCAAATTGGCAGCGCGACATTCCAGCAGCTCCACAGGACAAATCACAATCGAAGAAACAATCCAGGGAATACGATTCCTGATACAACCAATCGGGAAGTGGTAGACAGTCGGTGTGGACGTGGTATCATCGGCGACGTAAATGGTCAGTCCGGGAGCGAGACACTCAACTAGATCGCGACCCGGTAGGAAACCGTACACAGCTGGGTGTAACATCCGCCCCGCATAGCGACTCTCTTGAAACGGTCATTCTTGCGCCATGTGGCAACTGGACGGCACGATCGCGAGTTGGGAGTGTGAACACCTCGCAGCCCAACTGGATCTGTTGGCACCTCACCTGGGTGTCCACGTTCAACGATGGCAAGGCCAGTCAATCGATCCGGAACCTGTTTTACAGTTGAGCCTGCGGACTCCTATTCACGCCAGCTCACTAGACGCGTATATCCGTGTCGGAGATCTGATCGTCCAGTATCCGGAGTGCGCAGACACCGGGTATCGACTTCAGCTTCGCTGGTCCGTGCTCGCCGAACCGCCGCTCGCCGCAGTGGAACTGCTCGTCACCATGCACACCACGCGTCTCTCGATCACATCTTCGTTAGATATCGGTAACCAATTCGATCGGTCTCTTTCCCAGGGATACACACCAGCGGGTCTTCCAGTTCCAGCAGCGGGAGAACAGACGAGTGTCGCAGCCCCATGCGGCCTGGTCCTCTGTCGTCCCCGCGACACCCCCTGGACTTACGCAGAAATGACCAACGCGCACGGGGCCACGCTCCACGATGTAACGCAGCCCGGCGAACCGCCGGAGGACTGCCACCGGTTGCGGGTATTCAGTGGAACCTTGGAAAAGGGTGTCACCCGTAGAATGCGTCTACGTGGCATTTTTCTTCCCCGCGCCGATGACGCAGCGCAAGCCACAGCACATTTCCAGCGTTTCCGCCAGACCCCACCTCAGCTGGACACCTGACAACCGCTGGCAGACTTGCCGGCCGCTGTGGTATATTGGGGCAGCGGCATGACATCTCGAGTAAGGCGTATTGCGATCCCACCGGAAGCCGTACACCAACGCATGTCTGCCGCGGCACGCCGCGGCTGTTCACACAGGCAACGCTTGTGGAAGTCGCATCAACATCGGAGTTTTTCTTTTTGAGGCTGGAAGATGTCACGACGAAAATTCTGCTGCCTGTTGTTTGGTTTTTCGGTTCTCGTGGCGAGTTCCGGTATTCGTGACTCCTTGATGC
>CAZITS010000419.1:0-5464 GCA_964542185.1 uncultured Pirellulaceae bacterium | reverse complement strand
CCGTCAGTCCGACCACGCCAGTCGCAAACCAGTGGAAATGGCCCTGCCATCGTGCCTGCTCGTAGGCGTCCGCCATGCTGGGCCCTTCACCAGTGCCCCAGTGTCCGGGTTTGGTCATGAAGCGGGCCAGCTTCGCTGCCAGTTGTCGGGACTGTTGATCGCCGGTCAGGGCAGACCACTGCGAAAGCGCGCGCAGTGGATTTCCGTTGACTTGCATATCGACATGACCGGGTTCACCCGGACTGCCCGAGAGGGACCTTGCCGCCTTCCGAGCCGTTTGCCAGCCTTTGCTGTCGCGGAGGTCGTATTCCCAGAGCGCACTGGAGTTCGCGCCCAGTGTGATGCGAATCGCGTAGTTCGAATTCTGCCCGCCAATGTCGACCGGCACGTTGAAGTCACTCTTCAGCGGATAGAGCAGCCGCTTTTTACTGGCGGACTGATGAAATCCGAAAGGAGGCCGGGGTGTCTTGTTCCCAGGGTAGTTCTGGAACTCCGGCAGCAAGCCGACAATGTAATGCGCGTTTGTATTGCCCTTGATGTGTAGTGTCATCCGCAATCCATCATTCTCAGCCAAGGCGGGGAACGACTGGCGGCTGTGAACAATCTGCGTGTTCCATTGATAGCGGCTCGCAGCCCGATTCTCGAACCGCAGCGTACCGTCTTGCTGTAGAATCGAGGCGGCATCGTCATTGACGATCGTGACCCACTTCGAGGCACTGATCTGGCTGGCGGTAAAGTCGTCGTCGAGCACGACTCGCTGGGCGGCCGGATACTCCAGGGTGATGCGGTCGACGGACCAGCTGCCGCCACCCTGCAGTGCGGCGGCTTCCAGAAAAACCTGAAACCGCTGCGGCGTACGTTTTGATGTTTCGTAGCTCTCTGCGAAACCCGCCAGTGCGAGGTTCGGCGCACTACTGTTGCGGAACCAGGCACGCTGTTCGTTTTGTTGTGCGACCCGGTGGAGTCCGATCACCAGCTTCTCAGCGATCGGCAACCACTGTGGGTTGCGATCGTAGTCGTGCCACGCCAGCAGACCGGCAATCAGCCGACCTTGCGGAAACGGCCAGTAGATTTTCTCGCCGAACTGACGCCGCCAGGGGCGCCCCTCCCCCTTGATCCACCACAGTCCATTTTCGTCGACATCTCTGAGCATGCTGTTGACGATCTTCCGGTCAAAGTCCTCGTTCTGGTGGCTGCCGCTCATCCGCCGCATGCGGGGGAGCACATCGATCGCTTTTGCCAGACACGGTCCCCCATGGTTGTGATTGAAGTTTGCCGGTTGCTGATCGCAGTGTCCACACTGAAAGACTTCGTAGTTGTTGTGGGGATCGGCCGCCCCGGTAATGGCATTGACCGCCAGGCGTGCCCGTTCGGCCAGATCCAGCGTGTCCGGCACGACGGCCTTGTAGTAAGCGCCGGTGAGCGCAGACTCCCGTTGCGCGGGAGCCGTAACCGTTTGGGCAGCCAAGGTCGCAGAGGACAGGAAAACAACCAGCAGGCCGATCGCCGCAACGGATCGAGGCAACATTTCAGATCCCATCAAAGAACGCAACAGATGTGGAGCAGCTATCAGTCTATTCGAAAGCCAGCGCGAGAACGAACGGAGGATCGTTCTGGGTGCTGGCCCGTGGTGATTGCCCGACGCCACGGGTAGCGCGCCAGCCCAAAATGTTTCCGGTCATCGTGCCACAACAAAACGGAGTATCCGGATCGTATGGCGAGATCGTCGAGTGCCAGCGGGCGGCTAGTGATCAAAGCGGTGCGTGATAAAATGACCGCCTGAATTCATGACTTTTCCGGGAGGCGACGATGTCTGCATCCATCACCTGGGGTAACGCTTCTTACGGTTTTCGCGAATATGGTTTGAGAGAGTTTTTCGAGGCCAGTAAACAAATTGGCGCGACCGCAGTGGAGATCGACTGTGGTTGGCTGGAGGAGCAATCCCACAACAAGATCTCCGTGGATGCCACGGCAGAGGACGTTGCCGCCGTGAAAAATCTGGCGGCGGAGGTCGGCGTCCAGGTAACGGCGCTCGGCGGAGGCGCCGTGGTTGGGATTGAAGGTGATGTGGCGGAGGATCGCTGCGATGAGTTGATGAAGGTAATCGATCTGGCAGACGCCCTGGACGCGCGTATTATTCGCGTGTTTACCGAACATGATTTCACGCATTCCAAGCACTATGTGCTGCCGGCGGAACGGGTGACCGACGCGCTGTATGAAACGCTGGCGGCGGCTTTCAACAAACTGGGTGAATACGCTCTGTCGAAAAATGTTTCGTTGGCCATCGAGAATCACGGTGGCACCTCGGCGACCGGCGCCGGACTTCAGCGGTTGCTCGATCGGGTTTCGTTTCCGTCGGTGGGGGTGACCTACGATCCCGCCAATTACGCCTACGGAGGTGAAGATCCCTGCGCCGCCTTGCAGGCCGTTAGAGATCGCGTTCTCTATACCCACTGGAAGGATGTGGCCCACACCGACGGGAAGGTCGAATATCGGGCGTTTGGTGAAGGCGACATTGACTGGCCGCCGATCCTCCGCCTGCTCCTCGCTGAATTTGAGGGAATCTGGGCCATCGAGTACGAACGTAAAGTCGACAGCACGCTGGAGACGTTGTCGCAGGGTACCGCTTTGAGCCTGGCCAATCTGCGGGCTGCCATTGATGCCGTGAAGTCGTAATATCCGGGTACAAGTGAATGATGCACATCAAACGTCTCGGGCAAGTTGGAATGACCGTGCCGGACGTCGAACGCGTGGCGGCCTTCTATGAAGAGATCGTCGGCCTGGAAATTTCGGATCGTGCGGATGGCGCGATTTTTCTCAGGTGTGATGCCGAGCATCACTGTCTTGGTCTGTATCCAGGTCGTGAACGGGGTTTGCACCATCTGGGGCTGGAGGTGCATGACGCTGCGGCATTGGATATCGTACGACAAGAACTCGTGCAGCGCAACCTGGAACCGCTACCCGCGGAATTTGTCCATCCGGGCATCGGTGCATCGATCTGCTGTCGCGATCCCGATGGCAACCTGCTCGAGTTCTACACCGGAATGCAGCAGCTAACACGGCCCCTCGCGCCGCGAGAAGTCCGGCCGACCAAATTCGGGCACATCACGTTTCACTCGATCGACCTGGCGCGGTCTCTCGCCTTTTACACCGACGTCCTGGGTTTCCGCATCTCCGATACCGTGGGCGGTGACGCGGTCGCCTGGGTGCGCTGCAATCAGGACCACCACGGTGTGGCGTTTCTCAACGATGGTCAATCGAAAGTGAATCACTATTGTCTTGACCTGGCCGACTGGCAGGCGATCAAGGTGATGTGTGACCACCTGCAGCGTCACGAGGTGCCGATCATCTACGGTCCCGGCCGCCACGGCCCAGGCGACAACATTTTCATCTACATTCCCGACCCGGCCGGCAACATCATGGAATTAAGTACCGAGATGTTACAGATTTGGGACGAGCTGTCTTATCAGCCCAGGGATTGGCCGAATGAGCCGGGCACGGTCGACGTGTGGCGCGCGCTGGCGCAGCCCAAACACATGATCGCTGGCGCAGGGCGGGATTTTAACGACTGGGCGGAAGGGTCGCCCGTGATCGGTGCTGGCTGGAGCGTGCTTGAAGCGGGTGATTTCAGGGCCCTCGACCCGACCGCCAGAATCACCGCCCCGACGCCGGAGGTACCCGAGTTTGGCATCGAGATTCCTCAGTTCACGCTTTCTGCCAAGGATCCCTCGGATCATGTGAAGGCCCTGATTGTGGCGGACCGGCGGTTTCCCACCGGCGGTGGTTTGTCGGTGGCCGTCGATATTGCTGTCGAGGTTCGCGGCACCGCCGACAATCCCTTTGACGCGGATCCGGATGACCCTCGACTGGGCTGCGGTTCCATTTCCCTGATCGACGACTCGACAGGGATTGTGTTGAACTTTGAGATTTCTAACCGTCGCGTCCTGGCGTTGCGCGAGTTGTTTGTCGTGTCCGCGCCGGGTGGCGACTCGGGCGGCATCCGGCCGCTGGCCGAGCCATTTCTGACGGATGTGGAAATCGAACCAGGCTCCTGGCATCGCTATGAAATTCGCTACTATCCGGGTGAGGACGCTGCCATGACTCCGGGTGCCGACCGGGCCGAGTGGTATGTCGACGGTTGTCAGGTCCACGCTGTCAATTGGGTCGCCACGGTCGATCCACCGGCCGCCCCGGTGATCAAGCCCGCCCGCTTCTCGGTCAACATGGCAATTTTCACACTGCTGGACGATCTACCGGACGGTCGCGGCGGAAAGATCGACGGGCTGGACCCAAGGTACGAGCAGACGGTCTTTGGCCAGGGTGTTCACGCGCGTTGGCGCGATCTGGAAGTCGTTGACGTCGGTGAGAAATGGCACATCAGGAGTGGAGAATGAGTTCTCTGGCAGACAAAGTCGCATTAGTGACAGGTGGTGGATCTGGTATTGGGCGGGCTGCCGCGCAGTTGTTTGCCCGCGAAGGCGCGAAAGTCGTGGTGGCCGATGTGTCGGCCGCAGGCGGCCAGGAAACCGTTGAGTTGGTTCTGCAGGCTGGCGGCGAGGCGATCTTCGTGCCCTGTGATGTCTCCCAATCCACAGAGGTGGAAGCGCTGATCAACGAGTGTGTGCAGACCTACTCGCGACTGGATTGCGCTTTCAATAATGCCGGCATCCTCGGCGAAATGGGCAAGACCGCGGAGTGCAGTGAAGAAAACTATGATCGCCTGATGGCGGTCAACTTGAAGGGCGTCTGGCTCTGTATGAAATACGAAATTCGCCAAATGCTAACGCAAGGAGCCGGTGTGATTGTGAACACGGCGTCCAACGCGGGCATGCGCGGGCAGCCCGAAATACCCGTCTATGGCGCGACCAAGGCCGGTATCGTGCAACTCACCAAAACCGCCGCCCTGGAATACATCCGCCAGGGTCTGCGCATCAATTGCGTCAATCCGAGTTTGATCTGGACGCCGATGGTCGAGCGGCAGGCAGCCGACGATCCCGGACTGGTGGAGCGACTTACCGCAGAGCAAAAAATCGGTCGGTTAGGAAAGCCCGCCGAGATTGCCGAGGCCGTCGTCTGGCTGTGCTCCGATGCCGCGTCGTTCGTTACGGGCCATCCGCTGAATGTCGACGGCGGAGATCTGGCTTAGCCCGCCTGGCAAGCGGAATGCACTGGCCGGTTGACCACTTCGCTGGCTGTGGCGGCCGTCGCAGCAGGTTTCCTGTGCTGCGCCACCGTGCTGCGGTAGGGGGTGCCCCTGGCAACGAAGTCTCTTTCGCCATCCACGCTGGCTGGTCCCTGCGATTGCGCACGGTGTGTCCCTGCCGGCGGACGAGGTAGATGAGCTCTCACATTTCGCAACGACGTGATTTTTGTTTACAGTGGCACGCATGCATTCCTCACCCGTTGCCCACGGCAGGCCGACCCACACCCGCTACCTCGTCCTCGGTGCGCTGTGCTCTGCCGC
>CAZITS010000418.1:0-5471 GCA_964542185.1 uncultured Pirellulaceae bacterium | reverse complement strand
TACCGGCAGTTTTTGACTGATGAACATTCAGCTTCTTTTATCAAGGAAGTATCGACTCGTTACTCGATCTCTACGCTCGAGCGGTTGGCTCAGGCGGGTTCAAGTTCTTCGCGTTGCTGTGCGACATTGGCGCTGGGCTTTCTTGCCGATTTCTCTTCCAATCAAGTGTTGGCAGGTTGTTTGCACGATGAGAGTGACGCAGTGCGCATGATCGCGGAACGGAGCATTCGCGAAGTGTGGTTGCGAGACGGATCGGATCGCCAGCGGCAGCAGCTGTCTTGCGTTATCCGCATGAACGCCTCCGGTCAATTGGACGAGGCGATTGTCGACGCGACCGAGCTCATTGAGAGTTTGCCTGAGTTTGCCGAAGCCTGGAACCAGCGGGCGATTGCCTACTTCCAGCAACGTGACTTTGCCGCCGCAGCGGAAGATTGTCGCCAGACACTGGAGCGGAATCCGTGCCACTACGGGGCTGCGGTAGGGCTGGCCCATTGCTACCTGCAATTGGATGACGTCCAGGCAGCCGTGGAGACGTTTCACTGGGCGCTTGACCTGAATCCCGGCATGGAAGGCGTGCGGGCACAGTTGGCCCGTTTGAAGCGAGCTCTTGGCTAGTCGGTCAATTCTCCTGAGCCATTGCAGTTAGATGCGTTCAAATAGGTGGGGAAATTCGGCACACCCCGGCGGTGACCTGTCCCCTCGGTTGCCGAGTGCTGGTCAAGAATGCATATTGCACGCTCTCTGTTGATGTGCGCGCAGTTGGTTTCGATTGAAGAGAATCCACACGATGGCCGGTTTGACCTACAAGGACGCGGGTGTTGATCTGGATGTCTACACCGAGTCGATGTCTCGTTTGCCAAAATTGATGCGGCGCACGTTTTCCCCGCGAGTACTCAGATTGGATGGGGGATTTGCCGGGCTTTTTCAGCTCGATTTCAACAGCCGGCTGTTTTCCCGTAATTATTCTCAGCCGGTACTGGTTTCGGGTACCGATGGCGTGGGGACCAAACTGAAAGTGGCCCAGCTGACCGGTTGCCACTCGACAGTCGGCATCGATCTCGTTGCGATGTGTGTCAATGATGTGCTCTGCTGTGGCGCCGAACCCCTGTTTTTTCTCGATTATGTGGCGATGGCGAAAGACGATCCGGCGCAGCTCGAACAGATCGTCCAAGGGATTAGTGACGGCTGCGTCGATGCCGATTGTGCCCTGTTGGCGGGAGAGACGGCGATCATGCCTGATCTCTATGCCGCAGGTGACTATGATCTGGCTGGTTTTTGTGTGGGCGTAGTCGAAAAACGAAGCCTGATCGATGGCGCAGCGATTGCGGCCGACGACGTGCTCATCGGCGTCGCCTCCAGCGGGTTGCATTCCAATGGCTTTAGTCTGGCTCGGAAGATCGTCTTGGAACACGCAGGTCTGGGAATCGATGATCGGGTTGAGGAGTTCGGGCAGACGGTTGGTGAAACCTTGTTAACACCCACTCGGATCTATGCGCGGGCGGTACGGCAGATTCTCGGTCATTACAAGGTCAAGAACGTGGTCCATGGAATCGCCCACATCACGGGCGGAGGTTTGTCTGAAAACCTGGCACGTATCGTGCCGGCGCATCTGCAGACCGTGGTTGATCGAGAAGCCTGGCCGGTGCCTGGCGTGTTCGGCTGGCTGCAGCAATTGGGTGACGTGTCTGCGGCAGAAATGGAACGGGTCTTTAATATGGGACTCGGCCTTGTGCTGGTCGTCAGCCCCTATTTTTCAGAAAGCATCATGCGGATGCTCTCCGATGCCGGCCATCCCAACTGGCAGATTGGACACGTAGCCGCTGGCAGCAGCAAATGATCCGCTGGTGGGCTCTTGGCAGCCTGTGGTCGTGTAACGCAGCCCACACACCGCCTGGCCTTTACTTGAGTGCGGTCTGTCGAGCCTCTCCGGCTTGACTGGCGGAGGGGCCAGCCTGCTTCAGGGCTTCCAGCACCTGTTCCAGCGTGATCAGTCCATCCATGGTCTGGGGTGGGCCGCCGTCGGCCGGGTAGATTGCCACGAAAGGGATAGCTCTGCCGGCGTTGCCCAGTTCAAGCAACAGTGCGTCCACATCGGGCGCGGGTTGTGTCTTGTCGGCTTTGAGGGCGATGACATCGTTCTTGTTGATCAGCCTTTTGGTTTCCCAGCGGTTCAAGGCAACTGCCTCGTTAAATTTGCAGGTACCTCACCAGTCTGCGGTGAAATCGACGAGAATCGTACGCCCTTCGGCGCGATAGTTGTCCAGCGATCCGCGGCTATAAGGTTCCCACGAGAGTTCGTTCATCGTGAGCAAATAAGGCACCAGGTAAAACGCGGACACCGCAGTCAGCACTGCGAAGGAAGTGCCGCCAGCCCAGGCCCGCACTTTCTGGGCACCTGTTGCGGTAAAGGGGGTGCGACCGATTAACCAACATGAAAAGCCGAGGGCTACGAGCAGACTGAGCGCCTGCACGGTGTACTGCTTATCGAGGAAAAAGAAGATGAACACTACTGTTCCCATGAGTACGAAGCCCATGACTTCCTTGAACGTGTTCATCCAGGCTCCCGGCTTGGGGAGGATACTAATCAGCTTGGGAAAGGCCCCGATCAGCAGGTAGGGCGTCGCCATACCCAGTCCGACACAGGTAAACGTGATGTAGTTCATCACGACCGGCTGTTTGATCGCCCAGCCAATGGCAGGGCCGAGGAAGGGGCCGGTACAGGGGGTGGCCAGTACGGTGGTCAACGCGCCTTTGCAGAACGCTCCAAAATAGCCTTCTTTTTCGGTCAATTCGCTCGCCTTGCCGCTGCCGACGAGTCCCGGGATGGGAATTTCCCAGACACCGAGCAGGCTCAGGCCGAACACGAATACGACAGCCATCAAGACGACATTGAAACCCACGCTCGAAAATTGGTCTCCCCAGCCAACCTGCAGAAAAAACGCCGTCGTCGCGAGAATCCAGAAAACAAAGAGCAGCCCCAGCGAATACCAGAAATTGAGGGCAAATACCTGCATCCTGCTTTGTCCGGCCTGTTGTACAAAGGCCATGATCTTGAGCCCAATCACAGGTAGGACACAGGGCATGACATTCAAGATGAGACCTGCCAGAAAGGCCAGAAACAAAATGACGAACGTGTCCTTGCCCGCCAGCGAATCGCTGCCGGCGGCCACCTTGGGAGCGGTGCGGTCGCGGACCGTCGAGTACTTGCTTTCCTGAAAGGTCAGGAGCACTTGTCCGGTCTGTTCCTGGCCGGCGACCACCAATGTTGCCTGGAATTGTGCTGCCGTGGGAGGATCGCAGCCCTTGGCGTCACAAGTCTGATAACCAATAAAGCCGCCGATCTGGAACTCGCCGGGGCTGGCATCCTGGGGAACCGTCAGATCGATCGTCCAGCTGACCGGTTGTTCGTGGTAGTGCTGGATGGGTTGTTCTTTGAGCTCCGTTTCTTTCTCGACGGGCTGCGCGGAGGCGGTGACGGGTCCAGTTACCCACCCGGCGTTTTCTGTCAACAAGATGAGCGTGGGCTCGGTCAGTGCCTGGTCGTCCTGTTTGGCATAGGCGTAAATGTGCCATTCCGCGTCAGGTTCAGCTGTGAGCGTCACCCGCACGGTGCTGCCAGGGGTTGCGACCGCGGGTTCCAGGTGTCCCCGCAGCGTGACATGAGTGAGCTTGCCACGGTGTTCACCACTGACATAGAAACCGCCGAATTGGATGGGCACGTTTTCATGTTCGATGGGCAGGCAAGTGCCGTTGGTCGTACACACCTGGCCATCAAAAAAGACCTCAATGGCCAGTTTTTCCGGGTCTGTATCCGCCGCCAGCTCAATCGGCGCGGTAAACACCACGGTTTCATCAAATTCCTCGATGGGAACGCCGGGATAGATCGGGTCGTCGTGGCGGTACGGTTCGCGATCCGGCCGAAATGGGCCTGTCACCTTGAATGCGGGTGATTCGGTGACGGTGATCTGGGAGCGTTGCGGTCCACCATCGGGTTGCGTTTGTGAGTAGATATGCCACGTAGGAGCACTTTGGACGGTGATAGCGAGCCGTCCACGTCGCTGATCTTTTTCGACTTGAAAGGATCCGTCGAAGACGACTTTTTCGTCCGGTTCTGTACCGGGTAACCCGGTTCCAGCAAGTGGGTCGAGTGGAAAACCGAACCCAGGATCTGCGGCGGCATCGTTGTCTGTGCTCTCTTGCGACCAGCCTGGAGTGGTCGCACTAGCCAATGTCAGAAACAGGCCCAGCGCCAGTAGTGTCAACCGATGCATGATGGGTGCTACCTGTTACAGAAAAGCGGATTCTTCAAACGGGTGTTAATTTTAGACGTCTCCCGGCGAGGGTCAACGCCGTGATTTTCCAGCGGCGAGTTCCGTGGGCGTAGTTACACCCATTCTTTAATTCCCAGGATAGGGGGAATAGCCGGCAGCCAGCTGGGCCAGGCGGGCCGCATTCTCATCGAGACGCCTTAAAATAGCCTCTCTGTTTTCAAATCGGCGTTTTTCCATGGCCAGCCACCAGAGCCAGTTCATGCCGGACAAGGTGATGGCGCTGCGGTCGTAAACACCAATCAACGCGCGTTCGGCAGCGTCGAGGTGCCGGACTTCCTCGTAGCCAGCGAGCCCGAGTTGCCAGCGCTGTGGGTCGTCTCCCGCCAGACTTCCCAGCAGGCGCGCCAAGTCCCCGGCAACCGTTTCCATGCGCATCGCGCCGAAATCGACCAGGCCGGTGACATGGTCACCGGAAAACAGGACGTGGTCGTGCCAGATGTCACGCAGACAGGGTTGCAGCTGGACCTTTGTTTCAGCGGCCTGCGTCAGTTCGGTTGCGATTTGCGATTGGACGCGGGCAAACAACGCCCTGAGCCGCTCGGCTCTGGCCAACCAGCCTGGCCACGCGACGCCGGCCACGGCCCGGGAGAATGCGGCCGCATTCACTTCCTGGAACTGCCGCAGGCGGTGCAGTCGCTGCGTTACACCGGGGGCCGTTTCAGGAGGACGTCTCTGAGGACCACCACACCGGACGGTTGCCAGATGGAAGCGGGCCAGTACGTGCATGGCGGCAAGTAGTTTTTTATCGCTCGGTTCCTGGTGGAAGTTCGCGGTGCCCGGCATCCAGGGACTCAATTCCCAGTCGTACTGCTGCCAATGTGTCAGTCGTTGGCCGCGCACGTTGACCAGCGGAACCGGGATCTCCTGCAGACCAGCAGAGCCCGCCTGCACCACCACCTCGTGGATCCACTTTAACCGTGCACGTTCAGCCTCTTGAGGCCAACGCCGCAGGCAGCAGGCTCCGGCAGGGGTGTCCAGTTTCCAGAATTGAGCCCCACTGTAACCACCTGCGTTTTGCAATGCCCGGATCTGACTGGGCTGATACGCAGCGGGGAAGTAAGCGAGCAGGGCTGCGACCTCAGGGTGACCATTCATCGACTGTGATTATCATCGAAGTGGCGGGCCGCGAACAGGCGAACG
>CAZITS010000417.1:0-5472 GCA_964542185.1 uncultured Pirellulaceae bacterium | reverse complement strand
CCAGTCGCTGCTTGTCAGTCCTACGGAAAGTGCCATAGGAAAGCCGTCGACGTGAGTGGATTCTCATGAGTGCGACTCCTGTTGGGATTCTCCATGTCTTAAAGGCCGGAAGAACTCCCGCAGATCCGCCGCCATTTCTTCGGCTCGTTCGTGGATTGCGAAGTGGCCGCCCTCGGGATAGTCGTTGTAGTGAACCACGTTGTAGTACCGTTCCGCCCGCTTGCGAACGATTGGGGCGAGTTCATGCGGATACGCAGCGATGGCAGTTGGCACCTGGATCTTCTCGCCGGCCGGAAGTTCCCACGGGTGGTAATAGGACTCGCTGTAGAGGCGAATCGCGGACCAGAACGAATTGGTCACCCAATACAACATGACATTAGTGATGAGCATGTCTCGGTCGAAAAGCTTTTCGAAGTCGTCGCCCCAACCACACCAGCCTCGCCACTTCTCGATGATCCACGCGGCCAAGCCGATCGGAGAATCGGTCATCCCCATCGCCAACGTCTGCGGCCGAGTCATCTGCTGATGGCAGTAGGCACCTTCATCAATCCAGTACTCCTCGACGTTCTTCCAATAGCGGAGTATGTCCGGATCTTTGGGTTTGACGGGTGCCCATTTCATGCCGAGGCCTCGCAGGATATCGGGGTCCTTATCCTCGGGTTCGCGCTCATCGCCGAGCCGCGGGAACAGGCAGTTCAGATGAATGCCGACCAGATTCTCTGGATGGTGATAACCCCACGGAGCCGTCAGGAACCCGCCCCAGTCTCCGCCTTCGATTCCGTACTGCTGATAGCCGAGCCCCTCCGTAATCAGTCGATCGTATTTGGCCGGGTGATGCTGAAACCCAAAGCCTTGTTCCGCCGGATAGTCCGACAGCCCATACCCAATGATCGACGGCACGACCACGGTGAAGGCGTCCTCGGGATCGCCGCCGTGCGAGGCAGGGTCGGTCAGCATCGGCAGGATGCGAAGCAGCAGGATGAACGACCACGGATAGCCGTGCATCATGAACAGCGGGAGCGGATTCGGACCTTTGCCTTGCTCGTGGATGAAGTGAATGCCGAGCCCGTCAACCTCGGCCTTGAAGTGCGAGTACTCATTGAGCCGAGCTTCTTGCTCTCGCCAGTCGTACTCGTGAATCCAGTAGTCGGCGAGGTCTCGCATGTAGTCGAGATCCACCCCGCGACTCCAGCCCGTCCCAGGCACAGAACCCGGCCAGCGAGTCCGCTTGAGACGTTCCTGAAGATCATCCAGAACGTCTTGGTCCACATTGATCGTGAATGGTTCAACGTTGACGGTCATCGGTTATGCCTGAGGAAGACGCGAGCGGCATTCTGTACGACGGACTTCCAGTCCGTCGTACATCCGGTCGTTCCCACCAACCGCTCCGAGGAATCCATGCAAATCACTCCTTTTCGACGCCATTGACCACGTTTGGCAGCGGTTCGTGATTGATTGCAGCCAAGGCCAACCCAGCCGCGGTTTCTCGCAACTTGCGAGCCGCTTTAGGACTTGCGGACGCGATATGCGACGACACCATCACATTGCTCATCGCCAACAGCGGACTATCCGTTGGGGGTGGCTCGGGATCGAAGACATCCAACGCCGCGCCGGCGAGGTGACCTGATTCAAGTGCACTTGTCAGTGCGTCCAAAGCAACAAGATCGCCTCGACCGACGTTGATCAGAATGGAGCCGGCTTTCATCTTCTCAAGCGATCCCGCATTGATCATGCCGCGAGTTGCATCGTTTGACGGACAGTGAAGCGTGACGATGTCGCTCTCGGCCAGCAGTGCCTCCAACGACGACAGTTCACACCCGAGGCTTACGGCCTCTTCCACGGAGACAAGCGGATCGCAGACGACGATTCGCGGCTTGAAAGCCCGGAGCCGTTCGACGACGGTTCGCCCGATTCGGCCCAGGCCAATCACCCCAACCGTCTGATCTCGGAGGGCTCGCATTTGGTCGAGCGGCACGCCCAGCCCCCAATTGCCCTGATGCATGTGGCCGCTGTTCGCTCGAAGCTGGCGAGTCATTGAAAGAATGAACGCCAGCGTGTGGTCGGCGACTTCATCAATGCAGTAGTCGGGCACGTTGCACACCGGGATATTCAGCTCGCGGGCAACATCGCAGGCCACGTTATCAAAGCCGATGCCATAGCGAACGATGACCTGAGCCGTCTGCATCGCTCGCACGACGTCTGCGTTCACGTCAGCGAATTGAGTGATCACCGCATCGGCGTCGGCGACCAGCGGAATCAACGACTCCGGCGTCTTGCACTGACCGCTGACAATCTCGACGCCAGCCGGGTCGAGAATGCTGTGCTCGAATTCGAGCGTGGGAAACGTGAAGTCTGTGATGGCGACTTTGGGCATGGGTGTTCCGGTCAAGCCAACGCGTTGACGAGGTCTGATTGTCATACTAATCTATATCTAGGCGATTGATCGATGCAACCATCAAACTCACAGAACCAACCATGCAGACACTCCAACGCCCCAAGATTCGCGACCAGGCCGCCGAGGAGATCAAGCGGTACATCGTGGACTTCCAGTTGGCCCCCGGTGACCGCCTGCCCACGGAGAACCAACTCGCTGAGGACTTTGGCATCAGCCGGCTCAGCGTTCGTGAAGCCACCAAGGCTTTGGAGTTCCTGGGCATTGTTGAGTCAAAGACCGGCGTCGGCCTGACCGTTGGACAGATTGACCTGGGACGAGTCACCGATCACCTCGGTTTTCACCCGGCGCTGCATCAAGCCGATCCGCAGCAGTTGATTGATTGACTCGCTGCGCAAGGGTCACTTGAAAGTCGCGACCAACGAGTTGCGGAATCACATCGAGAGCCACAGATCAAGGGTGTGACGCATGTCAGGCAACATTTCAAAATCGGCAGGACGGATCGACACCATCCCGCGGCACAAGCAAGGGGATGCCTGCGTGACCCCCGCGTGTCTGACTCCCTTGCCTGCGCTGCAGGCTTGTGTGGTCATCGTCATCGTTTTGACCATCGGCAATGTCTCCGCCGCTGACGACAGAGCAAAGCTCACGGCCGAGTTCGAGAAATCGATCCAGCCGCTGATTGTCAGATCCTGCGGAAAGTGCCATGGGAAGACGCCCACGGATAACGATCTCGATCTCACGAGCTTTGGCTCCGCCCAGGCGATCTTGGCTCGGCCCAAGACGCTCAGCAATGTCGCCGAGCGGGTGCGCGGTGGCGACATGCCGCCGAAGGAGGCACCGCAGCCAAGTCAGGCTGAGCGAAAACAACTGCTGAACTGGATCACGGCGGCGCTTGATGCCGAGGCGGCCGCGCGGGCCGGCGACCCCGGACCGGTGACGCTGCGTCGGCTCAGCAACACGGAGTACGACAACGCAATCCGCGATCTCACCGGCGTGGACATGCGGCCGACACAGGCCCGCGAGTTTCCCGTCGACAGCGTCGGCGGCGAGGGCTTCGCCAACGTCGGGGAAGCGATGCCGGTGACGCCCGAACTGGTCCAGCGCTACCATCAGACCGCTCGTGACGTTGCCGCGCGGGCCGTGCTTCTGCCAAAGGGTTTTCGGTTCTCTTCCTCTCCGGACCGACCGATCTGGACGGCCGAAACGCTGAAGGCACTCCGCAGCTTTCACGCTCGCTACGCTGGGCCGAACGGAGTCCCGCCGTTAGCGGCGCACCTCGCGGCGACCCTGCGCCACCGCGAGAAGTTGATCAGCGGCGGCCCTTCGGCAATCGCTGCTGTGGCCGCCGAAGAGAAGCTCAATGCGACTTATCTAACTGCGCTGTGGGCCGGGCTTAGCGGCGTGACGGACTCATCTTTAACGCCAGCGGAAGCCGATGCTCAAATGAAGCAGTGGCGAGAGAAGGCGGCCGAGATGGAAGCTCGGAAGCAACGACGGCAGGCCGCTTTCCAAAAGATCGAGTCTGGTTGGGCATCGTCGAAACGCGTCCTCGCGAAGTCTCAGGTTGGGGAAGGGAAGTCAGTCGCCTTTGAAAACAAGGTCTCGGTTCAACGGGGCGAACTGCTCCTGTTGACCGTGCTTCCGAACGACAATCACGGCGCCGACAGCACGCTCGTCGAATGGACGATCCGGGAAACAGCCGGGGATAAGCGAACCTGGAGCGTCGCCGATCTGGTTCCCAATCTACTGAAGGGGAACTCCTGGTCCGACAAGCACGAGGCCCGCTGGAGCTTCCTGGAAACGACGTCAACTCCAGCGTTCCTCACCGACCGGCGTGACAGCATACAAGGACATGCCGGACTGAAGGCGTGGAGCCTCGGTCCCGAGCCTACGGTCTTTGTGAACGCCGGCGAGGAATTGCGGGTCTGGACCACCTTACCCGCACGAACTTTCTTTGTGCATCCGGGACACAAACGCCCCGTGTCGGTCGCCTGGACGAGTCCGATCGCTGGCGAGTTGCTGGTGTCGGGCCGCGTCGCCGACGCTCATCCCGCCAACCTCGACGGGATCGCGTTCGAGTTGTCGCATCTGGCAGCTCCGGATTTGGGGCCGGCACTGGCTGAAGCGGGCAGTGCGTCCACGGATCTGGTGGACCCCGGTCTGGCTCCGGCACCGCTCGACGTCATTCGAGAAAAGTGGCGGGCGGCAACCGCCGATCCGGCGCCGGTTCTGGCGGCGATCAAGGCCACGCAGGATCAGTTGTTTCGAGGCAACTACGGGAAGCACGCCGTCATCGCGGTCGGCAACGGCTTTCCCGCATGGGAAGAACTGAACCGTGTCGTCGCTCGCGAGCGAGTTCAGGGTGCCGCCCGTGAACCAGTTTTTCGGCTCGTCGCGTTGCCGGCTCAACCCGACACGTTCGTGGTCTGGGACCGGCTGCGGTTGCAAGGAGGCGACGGACGGACGCTCGTGTTCGCCGAACACCCGGAATTGAAAGCGGCAGTCGAGACGGCTAGTGGGCTTAAATTCGGACATCATCCAAAGAACCGGCCCGCCCCCAAATCCGCCCTGGTCACGCCCGCCGGCGCCGAGGTAGTCATCAACTTGAAAACCCTGCCAGCACCGCTCCTGGAGTTACTCAAGCTGCCGCGGTTCCTTCGCGCCGACGTGAGCCTCGACGAAGGCAGTCCGAAAACGGCCGAAGTGCAGGCGTTCCTGATCGCCGCGACGGGCGGCGGCGGCAGACTGGCCGAGCCGGTCGCCAAAGCGACGCCGGGCGCCCCGCGCGTCGCAAAGATCGTCCACCCGCGCGTCGCCGCCGAACGGGCTCGATCGGCGGCGGAGTTTCGCGCCCTCTTCCCGCCGGCAGTCCTCTTTGCACCGATCATCCCGCGCGACGCGCAGGGGAGCATCTTCCTGTACCACCGTGAAGACGAACCTCTGCGTCGACTTCTGCTCGATGACGCGGGGCAAGCCGAGCTCGACCGCCTGTGGAACGAACTCGATTTCGTCAGCGAGCAGCCGTTCGCCACTCCACGCATGCTCGAAGAAATCACACAGTACTATCGCCGACCGAA
>CAZITS010000416.1:915-5475 GCA_964542185.1 uncultured Pirellulaceae bacterium | reverse complement strand
AAGGCAAAGGAACTTCACCGTAATATCTTCGGCGGCGTCGAGCGCGTTCGCGTTCGCGCCCCGGGCGAGCAAGAGATCGACCAACTCGACGTTTTCGAGTTCGATCCGGACTACCCAGTCCCCGTTCTCGCCCGCCGCCTCTTCTTCGATCCGACGGGGCTTCCCCCCACTCCGGCGCAAACGGACCATTTCCTGTCAGACGTTAGCCCTGACGCAACAGACCAACTGATTGACCGTCTGCTGGCATCGCCCCGCTACGGCGAACGCTGGGGCCGACACTGGATGGATACCGTTGGCTATGTGGACGTCCGCCTCTACGACGGCGACGCAACCACCGTCTACGCCAACGAGGGAATGTGGCGTTACCGTGACTACATCATTCAGGCCTTCAACGCCGACAAACCGTATGACCAGTTTATCGAGGAGCAACTCGCTGGTGACGAAATGGTTGCCTGGCGGGGCGGCCAGGAATGGACGCCAGACACCCAGGAAAAGATTGTCGCCACGGGTTATCTACGCAATATCGAAGACCACACTTCCGAAGGCCAGTATGGAATCGAACGGCGTTACGAAGTGATGTTCGACATGATGTCGATGGTTTCGACCAGCCTGTTAGGACTGACGTTTGAGTGCACGCGCTGCCATAACCACAAATACGATCCGCTCACGCAGCGTGATTACTACCAGCTGATGGCGTTCTTCGAATCGTCTTACAATCCCCGTAACTGGCTCAAACCACAGGATCGCTGGATACCAGACGTGGGGCCCCACGCGCGGGGGCAAATCGACGACGAAAACGGACGCCTTGCGAGTCAGGTCAACGCACTCAATGCCAGAATTGAAGCGCTAAAAAAGTCCGACACCAAGGTGGCAGTAGACCAGATTTCCGACCTCACAGATCAAGTGGCAAGCCTGAATGCCCGCAAACGTTCCTATGGCAAAATCCAGGCATTGTTCGATGTCCCGAACCCGCCCATATCGAATGTCTTCCGTCGTGGTGACTGCCTCAAACGAGGCGTCCCGGTAACACCTGGATTTCCAGAAGTTCTGACCAGCGCCGCGCCAGCTGAGGCAACACAGGCAGCAGCCCCGCTTCCACCAGAAACATCAGGGCGGCGGTTACAGCTGGCACGCTGGATCACGTCACGCGCCAACCCCATGACGGCGCGCGTGGTTATGAATCGGCTCTGGCTCCACCATTTCGCCGAAGCCATCGTATCCACACCCGAAAACCTGGGGCGCAACGGCGCGCCGCCAAGTCATCCCCAGCTGCTCGATTGGCTTGCTGTCGAATTCCAGGATGCAGACTGGAGCTTGAAGAGAATGCACCGGATCGTCCTCCAATCGCGCGGCTATCAACAGACCAGCCGGCGCTCCGACCAAACCTCAAACGCCGAACAGCGTGATCCAGACAATCGCTTGCTCTGGCGGCAAAATCTCAAACGGGTCGAATCCGAGATCCTGCGCGACTCGATCCTGGCTGCCAGTGGCCAGCTGAATACCCAGAGTTTCGGTCCTCCAGTACCCGTCACAAAACCGGTCAGCGGCTTGTCCATGGTCGACGCCGCAGGCGGGACACATGCCCACAATCGCCGCAGCGTTTACATCTTCGCGCGGCGGGTCTATCCGCTCAAATTCATGGAGTTGTTCGACTCCCCGATCATGGCGATCAATTGTAACCGCCGCATGAATTCGACGACCGTGTTGCAATCGTTCGCCCAACTCAACAGCGACTTCGTGATCCAGGCCTCCCGCGACACCGCTGCGGCGCTCCGGCAGCGTGTTGGCAATGCACCCGAGGAGCTGATCAATGCAGCCTATCGCACGCTTCTTGGCCGACAACCGCGCAAAGACGAGCTGGTCGCTTGCCTGCAATTCCTTGACGACCAGACTGCGAATTACACTTCCCAGGAACCGCCGCAACAGGCGGCGCACCTGGCAACCGCCGATTTTTGCCATATGCTGCTTTGCATGAACGAGTTCCTCTACATTGAGTGATACCATGGATCGACTCCAACCCTCAGCAGTTCCGATCGCCACGACTCGCCGCGCAGCCCTGACGTCCTGCGCCATGAGTCTCAGTGGTTTGGCCCTTCGCGGCATGCTGCACGCCGAATCCGTGAGCCAGCCGCGGACCTCGTTCGATATGAAGCCACGCGTGCCCCACAACCGGCCGCGTGCCCGTGCAGTGATCCAGCTTTTCCAGAACGGCGGCCCGTCCCAGATGGACCTGTTTGATCCCAAACCGGAATTGAACAGGCAGGCTGGAAAGCCCCATCCCGGCGATGTGGAAACCTTTCAACTGAACAACAAAAACATCATCTTTCCAACACAGTTTGAGATTACGCGGCACGGTGACTGCGGCATGCACTTCGGCTCGCCACTGCCGGAGATGGCAAAAATGGCCGATGACTGGTGCATGATTCGGTCGATGCACACCGTCAACAATAACCACCCGTTCGCGATCAGCATGTTTCAGTCAGGCAAACCATTCTTTGGCTACCCAGCACTGGGTTCCTGGATCACCTACGGTCTGGGAAGTGAGAACCAGGATCTACCTGGCTACATCGTCTTGCGGGATCCGGCAGGCTACAACACATCAGGAAAAGCCGTTTGGTCGAGTGGGTGGATGCCGGCTCTCTATCAGGGCACTGAATTTAACAGTCAGGGAAATGCTGTTCACCATCTGCATCCCACCACCAAACGCCCCGCTGCACTGCAGAGCCGCTCTATGGCATTACTCTCGAAGCTGAACCAGAAACACCGGGAACGCCATCCGCGTGAATTTGAACTCGAGGCGCGGATCCAGAATTTTGAAATGGCAGCGCGGATGCAGTTGGCGGCAGCCAATGTACTGGACGTATCGCGTGAAACCGCGGAAACGCAACGTCTTTATGGCCTGGACAACCCGACGACGGCCGGCTACGGAACACGCTGTCTGATGGCACGGCGTCTGGTGGAATCCGGTGTACGCTACATTCAGTTGTTTCCGCCTTTGAAACCGAGCTTTCAGCCCTGGGATTCACACGGTAGCCTCAAGAGCGGCATCCAGACCATTTCCAGCATGGTGGACAAACCGACCGCGGCTCTGCTGACCGACCTTAAACGCAAGGGACTACTTGATGAGGTGATCGTCATCTGGTCTGGCGAGTTTGGCCGGATCCCAATTACAGAGGGAGCGGATGGCCGTGACCACAACCGCAACGCCTTTACCACCTTGATGGCCGGTGGCGGTTTCAAGGCGGGTTACACCCACGGCGCCACCGATGAATTTGGCTACAAATCGATTGAAGATCGCGTCAGTGTCCCGGATCTACATGCGACCATCTTCCACCAGTTGGGGGTCGACCATACTCGCCTGTCGTTTCTGCACAAGGGACGTCAGGAACGCCTTACCGATCCCGAAGTTACCGGTGCCCGCGTCATCAAGTCACTCATCGGCTGAGCGGACGTGTCCCCGGCATCTACGGCACACCCAGCAGTTCTCTGGTATACAGCAGATCGGCGCGGCGCTCGGGTCACAAATGCCTTGCTATTTCCATGCCGGCATCTTCCACCGCACGACTTCTGCATGTTTCCGGTTTTCCGCGTCCCGATAGGTATAGGACGTGACGAGCGTCCCATCCGCAAGCAGGAGGGTGGGACCAAAACCGCCACCGCTGGCCACTCCGACAGGCGTCTTGGTATCAATCATGATCCGATCTTGTGTCAGGTCAAATTCAAACCCGTCCGCCGACTCCCGACCGAGCGCACCACGCACGCCCAGCGGCGTGACGATCGCACGTTGCGTGTAGGTCAACATTAACCGCTCCTCGCCCAACCGCAAAATAGACATATACATCTGACCGTAGCCACCCAGATCCCTGACCTGGGACCAGGTTTTCCCCACGTCTACGCTCGAATAAATAATCATCCGTTCGGATTGATCATTGTTGCCAGGATCCGTCGTACCAGATAGCGGCCAGCTATTGCCAGCACCGACCCGCAAAATCGCGTAGAGTTTGCCGGACCGGGCCTGCCAGAGATGTGCCTCTCCGAACAACGTATAGGGATAGTCTGCGGGGACCTCTGCAAAGCGCGACACCTGCCGCGTCCCCCATGTCCTCCCGTCATCGTTACTGCGCCACACGTACGACCTGCATTTCTTGATTCCATGTTCAGACACGCCAACCAGCAGTGTTCCGTCGGCCAATTCGAGCACATTGCGCGTCGTCAGTCCTGTGACCCTCGGACGAAATCCTGTGGGCTCAATACGCGTACTGCTCCACGTTTTCCCTCGATCCTCTGAACGGTGGATGTAGCTGTGGGTATACCCCTCTTTGTTGCGAACATCCTGGCCGAGCAAGTGAGTCGTAATCAGTACAGTGCCCCGTCTGGTTACCGACAGAGAGGGTTCTCTTCCCGCGATATCCGGTGTCTCGCGCTGCGACCATGTTTTGCCTCCATCCGCAGAGCGATAGAGAACCGTCTGTTCGGCGACCTTACCGTCTTCGAGCCTCCGACCCGAGAACATGCGCAGCAGTATTTCACCCTCGGGGAGCAAGGCAAGCGCCGGCTTGC
>CAZITS010000416.1:0-905 GCA_964542185.1 uncultured Pirellulaceae bacterium | reverse complement strand
CGCAATCCGGCGACAGACGATCTCGTCATTCGTTAAACGTTTTCCATCTCGTACGGCGATGAAGTCCGTGTCCTCGGCGGTGGCATCCACAGACACGCCGCATGCCAATGCCGTACCGATCAGGATCAGGTGACGAACTCCCGCCCCTGCCTGCCGCGATATTGCTTTTGCAATCCTGCCCATGACATCTCCTTGATTTACGTTTCCCGCCAGCGTACTGACGACTCGATTTACCTTGTCGTCGCATCGACCAGGTACCGCCGATCGGTCATGGCGCACGCTTGACCGTCCAGCTTCCAGAACCATCGATTATGACCTGTGT
Source organism: uncultured Pirellulaceae bacterium (assembly GCA_964542185.1). Taxonomy (GTDB): domain Bacteria; phylum Planctomycetota; class Planctomycetia; order Pirellulales; family Pirellulaceae; genus UBA9264. The sequence continues at coordinate 583 of CAZITS010000416.1, read as the reverse complement.
CACCCCAATGCTGACTACCACATTCCCTTTCCCGTCGACCCGCGTCGTGATTCCGGCGACGATCCTGGCCGCCGGGTCTGCTGCCGAATGAGGCACTAGCACGCTCACGAAATATGCCGGCTCCCCAGCGGAGACAGCCCGGCATGCGTAGTGGTTTACATGGGGGTCCACATCCTGTGAGTGCGATTGTTTCAAGACACCGTAGCGCTGCGCCGCTGCAGGATGAAAATAGAGAACGACACGTTTCTCCTGCTTCTGCCACCAGGCGTGTTCCAACGCGGGAGCATCAAACCAGTTTTGTTTTTGCCGGCCACTCGCGACCGCGCCATCGCTGCACAAATGCCAGATAGGCCCGGCCTGGTAATCAGTGCCCAGTATCGACCCACCCACAAACTGATCCCGGACAACCAAATAGCCTTCGCGCGTCAACACGCTACTGCGCACCCAGCGACTTCCCAGTCCGTAGTAATCCTCAAATCCGAACCGGCCATAGGCATCCCCATGTGCGTTGTTCTCCGCCAGCACCAGGCCATTATCATGCTGGAGAGCCCCTCGCCTCATCATATCTCGATCGTCACCCTGG
>CAZITS010000415.1:0-5493 GCA_964542185.1 uncultured Pirellulaceae bacterium | reverse complement strand
AATGAAGCGATCGCAGAGGACAGCGGTCATGTTCCCTTCCCGTTTGCCTTTGACCAGACGCATGAGGAAATTGCGGCGTTGCTGGTGACCTCGCTGGCGGATGCGGGTGTGGCGCTGAGTCCCATTGATTTGGGAGATGGTACCGTTCACGTGATGGGCCTGAGCCTTTCCGGGGGCGCCCCGTTGCACGCCTTGGATGCCTCAGAGAGCAACCTGACGCTGACTGGTGAACCCGGCGTACGCCCCGATCTGGCATTGCGGATTCCTGCCGTAGGCGGAACCCACACCACGATTGCTGATGGTGGTGTTTTCAGCGTGGGTAACGCGACGCGCACCGTTGACTTTGAATTTGACAATGATGGCACGGGAACCCCTGGTAACGTGATTGTCCAGTTCACTGTAGCGGACCCGGACGATGAAGAAGTCATTCCCAGCACCACCGATGAAATCGGTGAAGCCATCGAAGCGGCCATTGCTGGTGAGTTCCTGGGCATTTCACCACTCTATGTCGGCGGCGGAGTCGTGAACCTGAATAACAGTCTGGCGGGAGTCCATACGGTGGATGCTGATACATCTGGCCTGACCCAATTGGGTGAAGTCGGGGTGCCCGGAGCTGTACCGATTGTGTACACGCCGAGCGCAAGTTTCAGCGCAGAGACGATGGCAGAGGTGATCGCTGTGGCGATCAATGGCACGGATTTACTGGTCGATGTTTCGGCCTTCGCACAGGACGATCGAGTGCAGGTCTACGGTGCTGGCGGAATTGATGGCATCGGCAACGGTTACATCCCCCAGATCCAGGATCTCGCGGGAAATGCACTCAAGCCCAATCGCTTGAATGGCGAAACCCGGTTTACGATCTTCATGGATTCGGCCATGGACTTTGGGGATGCTCCGGAATCCTACCAGACGACTGACGGACAGGATGGCGCCCGCCATGAAGTGATCACCGGATTTTCGATCGGTGAATTACTGGATACCGACGTGGATGGCATCCCCTCTGCCGCTGCAGATGGCGACGACTTGGATGGCGATAACGACGAAGACGGTATTGTGGTGAGTAGTCCCTTCACCGTCGCCTTTGATGGCGTGATTGATGTCACGGCTTTCGGGATTGGCGATCTGGATGGGTATCTTGACGCCTGGATGGATTTCAATAACGACGGTGATTTTGACGATGCTCTGGAACAGATCCTGGATTCAGAACCTCTGGTCAATGGGGTGAATTCAATTGCGATCGCCATGCCTGGTGGCGGTACGGTGGCGGGCGACAAGGTCACGCGATTCCGCTTCAGCAGTACGGGTGGTTTGGGACCGGTCGGCTTTGCACCCGATGGCGAGGTCGAGGATCACATCATCACATTGCATGCCAATCCTTGGCACAACAGCTCGATCGCGATGGACGCCAGCGGCGACAGTTTTGTCTCGCCCATCGATGTGTTGAAAATCGTCAACTACCTGAATTTCAATCCAAATCCGACGAACTCCAAGTTGCCCAATCCACCGGCACAGAATCCGCCGGCCGCTGGGCGAATTGATGTCAACAATGACGGTTTTGCATCTCCGATCGATAGCCTGATGGTCGTCAGCTACTTGAACTCTCAAGGAACGGGTGGCTCAGGTGAAGCGGACGCGGGATCGCGCATCAGTGCCACTGCGACGCCCGCCGTCTTTGATGTCACTCTGTGGGACGATTCGGCAGAGGCGACCGCATTGAATCGATCGCTGTTGACTGGCGATGCGACGGACCCGTCGCTGGTGCCTGCGGCCGCCAGGCGACCTGTGGAGGTATCGTTCCGGTTGCCGCCCCGCGGTGAATGGACACAGCAACTAGCAGGTCGGACGCTCGATCCGCTGGCGGTCAATCGCCTGGACGATGCACTGGAATCGATTCTGGAAGATGTCGCCAGTGAAGTCAGTGGTGATGCACACGATGAGGTGTTCGCGCAGTTTCGCGACTAGTCGCGAAACTGTTTCTGGCCGGGTGAGCCCGGTGGCGCGACCCGTAACTGGGGGCTGACTGGGGGCGCCAGGCGTCCCGGTGCGGCCGGGCACGATGTCTGGCTGCCATGTCCTGCATTGCTCTCTGGCCCGTGTTGCTCGACAATGGAGTAGTTGTCGGCGGCGCTCTAAGGCCGAGCGTTTGCCGGTGTGTCAGTTTGGGGCTTGGGGATCACGGGGAGGCCCGGGATGAGAAGAGCGCTTGTTTTGTGTTGCCTGCTGACCATGGGCCAACTGGCGGGTGCCGCGTCACCCTCGGATCAGCGATTGACGTTCGAGCAGCATATCCGGCCGATACTCAAAGCGCATTGTTTTGAATGTCACGGCGAGGGAGCTGAGCTGGCGGGTGGTTTGGACCTGCGGCTCAAGCGTTTCTTGATCGCTGGCGGAGATTCGGGATCCGCTGTGGTACCGGCCCAGCCGCCGGCAAGTCTGTTGCTCACGCGCGCCAGCGCTGGCGAAATGCCGCCCGGGGAAGAGAGCAAGAAACTGACCAGTATCCAGCTGGAGCTGATTCGCAAATGGATTCTGTCTGGCGCGCCCTTGGCGCGGCCGGAACCCGAATCGTTGGCACGTGGATTCCAGTTTTCCAGCGACGATCTTGAGTTTTGGGCCTTTCAACCCATTCGTCGTCCCACCCTGCCCCAGGTGCAGCAGAGCGCACAGGTCCTCAATCCGATCGACCGGTTTGTGCAAGCGCGGCTCGAGCAGCGTGAAGCGTCGTTACAGCCAGCAGCCTCCCGAGAGCAGCTGCTGCGGCGGGCGACGTTTGATTTGCTGGGTTTGCCTCCCACGCTCCAGCAGCGCTCTGAGTTTCTCGCCGATACGGCACCGGGCGCATGGCAGCGGCTCGTTGATCGGTTGCTTAATAGTCACCATTACGGGGAACGTTGGGGGCGTCATTGGCTTGACGTAGCCGGTTATGCGGACAGCGATGGCGTGAACAACACGGACACCCAGCGCAAGTGGGCCTGGCGTTATCGCGACTGGGTGATTGCGGCCCACAATCGTGATACTCCCTGGGACCAGTTTCTCCTGGAGCAACTGGCGGGAGACGAACTCACTAAACCACCCTACGAGAATCTTTCGCCGCCGCAGATCGACCGGCTGGCCGCGACCGGGTATTTGCGCACCGTGGCAGACGGAACGGGTAGCAGTGACAATCCGCAAACGCGTAATCAGGTTGTGTCTGAGACATTGAAAGTGGTGTCGACTTCGATTCTGGGCCTGACGGTTGGTTGTGCACAGTGCCACAACCACCGGTACGATCCGATTCCCCAGGAAGACTACTACCGGTTTCGGGCGATCTTTGAGCCGGCACTCGACGTGGCGCGTTGGAAAAAGCCAGCGAGCCGGTTGGTCTCGCTCTACACCGATGCAGATCGATCCGAGGCTGCCCGCATTGAAAAATCGGCCCAGGGAATCGATCAGCAGCGTGCGGCCAAACAGGAAACGTACATCCAGCGCACGTTTGACCAGGAAGTCGCCAAACTACCTGAAACGTTACGTAAAGAGGCCCGTCTGGCCCGCCAGACAGAGGAGAAGAAACGGACGCCCGCGCAGCGTGAACTCTTGAAAACGTACCCCAGTTTGAATGTCTCGGCGGGTTCACTTTACCTGTACGATCAGCGGGCTGCCGATGACCTGAAGGCAATCGCCAAGCGCGCCAGCGACCTGCGTGCCACGAAGCCCGCGGAGACATTTGTCCGCGTGCTCCAGGAACAACCGGGGGAAGTGCCGGTGACCCGGATTTTCTTCCGCGGTGATATCAACCAACCCGGGGAGGTGGTGGAACCTGCAGGCTTGTCCGTATTGTCGGCGGTCTCCAGCCAGTCCGTCGGAGTCCCTGGAAATGACGCTGCCCTGCCGACGACGGGACGGCGGCTGGCCTGGGCGCGACGGCTGACCGATGGCCAGCATCCTTTGGTGGCGCGGGTCATTGTCAACCGCGCCTGGATGCATTTGCTAGGGCGTGGCCTGGTTCCCACACCCGGCGATTGGGGGGCACTCGGTGCGCGCCCCACGCACCCCGCGTTACTTGACTGGCTGGCAGATGAGTTTATGGCGACCGGTTGGAGCCTGAAACGGTTGCACCGCAGGATCATGGAATCCGCCACCTACCAGCAATCTGCCCAGTCCCTGGGCGCGACATTGGCGGTGGATCCGGAAAACCGTTTGCTGAGTCGTGGCGCAGTCCGTCGTCTGGACGCGGAAAGCGTGCGTGATGCGATTCTGGCGATCAGCGGATCGCTTGATTCCAAGTACGGTGGTTCGCCGGTACCGATCATGGCGGACCGAGTTGGCCAGTGGGTGATTGGCATCGAGAATCTCAATGCGGGTCGGCCTGGTCCAGCGATTGAAATGCAGGGCGAGCGTTATCGCCGGAGTGTCTGGGTTGAGGTGCGTCGCAGTCGCCCACTCGCGGTCCTTGATACCTTTGATCGCCCAGCGATGGAGCCCAATTGCACGCAGCGCGTTGTCACGACGGTTTCTTCCCAGTCGCTGTTGATGATGAATAGTGACTTTGTGGTGTCGCAGTCTGCGCGGTTTGCTGAGCGTTTGCAGGAAGTTGGTTCCCAACCCGTCGATCGTATCCGACACGCCTGGCAACTGGTTTACGCGACTGAGCCGACGGCGGAACAGGTCGCTGCAGCGGTGGCCTTTGTCGAAGAGCAGACCGCACTGTTTTTGAAACCGTCTGCCCAGGATGACCCAAAGAAATCAGCAGCTGAGCAAACGTTGCAGGCTGCTGGCCAAGCCTGGAGTGTGTTTTGCCAGGCCCTGCTGTCCAGTAACCGGTTTTTATACCTTGATTAAATCTCGCATAGATTGAATAGAACGCGAGCAGGATGCCGAGCTATTTCATCAGGCTTGAGTAATAGAGTGATCGATCCAATGCAACACCCAGAATCCCTTTCTGCCGTATCGAGCCGTCGCCACTTCCTGGCCGCCAGTTCCCTGAGTTTGGGTTCGTTGGCGACTGCCTGCTGGAATGCAGAGCAGCGGCTGCAAGCTGCGCCCCCAAGGCCAGAGCTTGAACCTCAGCACTTTGATACGCTGCCCAAAGCACCGGTCCGGAAACCACGCGCCAAGGCCATGATTTCATTGTGGATGCAGGGCGGACCCAGCCACATCGATCTGTTTGATCCCAAGCCTGCCATGGCCCGTTGGCACCTGCAGCCTTTTCCCGGGAAGATCAAATACGACAACGCGGCCCAGGCCAGTTCGAAGGTTCTGCATAGCCCTTGGAAATTTCGTCGTCGGGGACAAAGTGGTATAGAGATTTCCGAGTTGTTGCCACATACCGCGGGGATCGCCGATGACCTCTGCTTGATTCGTTCGATGCGGACGGGAGTGAACAACCACGGCCAGTCCATTTTGGCGATGCAGACGGGAAAAATCACCAAGGGCCGCCCGGCATTGGGTAGCTGGGCCGTGTATGGACTTGGTAGTGAGGCCGATGATCTACCCCCTTTTCTGGCGCTCATCGAT
>CAZITS010000414.1:0-5495 GCA_964542185.1 uncultured Pirellulaceae bacterium | reverse complement strand
ACACGTGACGGTGCAGGCGTCTTCTTTCGAGCATAGTTAGTAACAGTACCTTTGGTTTCTTTGGCGTTGTACAAATTCAGAACATTCGTCGAGTTGCACTGCCATCACGTTGGATCTGACCGCCATAAGTGCCCCAGTCCCTATATCCGGACAGGCCGACATCAGCTGGTCTTGGATGTGCCGCTGTGGTTGAACCACTGGCCGTGGTTGCTGAACTGAGTAGCCGGACACCCTCTCGGGGGCGGCACATGTTAAGATTGGCATCGCGAAATGTGTCTTCGCAGCTGTGGCTCAATATCTGTTGTGGAAGGATGATCGAAAGACCATGCGTAGCCTGCTCACCCTGTGCCTGGCCCCATTGTTGTGTACCTGTTCTGTATGGGCGATCGAACCGGTACTGCTTGATAACCAGTTCACGTTGCCTCCCGGGTTTCACATCTATCGCGCTGCCGAGGCGCAGTTGACGGGAGCCTCGTATGACCTTGTGTTCGATGGCCGCGGCCGGTTGCTGGTTGGTGACGGCAAGGCGGTGCGCAGGCTCGCCGATACCGATGGCGACGGTGTTTTTGACACCCAGCAGACGATTGCGGACGGTCCCGCGGTCGCCGGGCGTGGTCCGCAGGGATTGCTGGTCTACGGCGATCATCTCTACGTGGTTGCCGGTGATGGTTTGCAGCTGTTCAGTGGAGCCCAGGGCGCGGGACGATTAAAGTTTGAGCGCCGGCTCGGGGAGCCTTTTAACACGGGTGGTGACCATACGGCCCATACCGTACTGCGGGGCTTGGACGGATATGTTTATCTGGTAACTGGCGATGGCGGTGGCACCCGCGATCGCCGACATATCACACAAGCCAGCTCACCCAATCACGTGGAACGTGCAGCTTCCGTTTTTCGCTTGGATCCCAGCGGGCAGCAATGGGAGTGCATCGCGTCAGGAGGAAGGAATCCTCCTAGTCTGGGTATGAACTACCTGGGTGAGTTTTTTAGTTTCGACAGCGATATGGAGTTTCATGTCGACGTGCCGTTTTATCGACCGGTGCGACTCAACCATTGGTTGACCGGAGTTGATCTGGGTTGGCAACAGGTGGGTGCCCATCCGCCCTGGTATATCGATACGTTGCCGGGCATTCTTGACATTGGTCGTGGTTCACCGAATTGGGGCCTTGTCTATGAGCACACTCAATTACCGGAAAGGTTCCACGATGCCTTTTTGGTGTGTGATTACCGTTGGAAGTCGGCGACGTCGGGGCGTTACTCCACGTCCGGGCGACTGGTCGCCTTTCATTTGAAACGCGACGCTGCGGCCTGGCAGGCGGAATTCTCTGAATTGGCGACCGCCAAACCGGATGCCAAAGATGCGCAGGGAAAACCAGTCAACTTCGCTTTGGTTGACATTGACGTCGCTCCTGATGGCAGCCTGTTCCTGACCGACCACAATCAGGGGGTCTGGCGGATTTTTTACGACATGTCCGATCCGCCGCGCATTCCACCAATGGTGCCAACCTGGCCTGGTGCGACTGCGAATACCTCATTGCAGCAGTTGTTAACACTTCCCCAACCCGCGGCTGCCTGGAGCCGTCAGCGTGAACTCGAGTTGCGCGCCGAGATCGGCCAGGATGCCACAGCTCAATTAATGCGTGCGGTGGGGCGAGACGACCTGCCTGTGCGACAGCGTCTGCGTGCCTTGCGTCTGCTGGCAGCTGACTTTGCTACACTGCCGAGTTCCTTTGTGGAAGCGTTAGGTCAAATGGAGGAAGCAGAAATCCGGGCGCAGGCGGCCTGGCTTGTCGGAATCCGTGGCCGTGCCAATGAAACCAGAATGTCGATTGACCTGCTCGCCGACGAGGATCCGTTTGTCCGCCGCCGCGCCGCCGAGGCGTTGTCACGAAGTCCTTCTACTGACGCCATCCCCAGGCTCGTCGAGTCCATGGCAGACAAGAGTCGGTCTATCCGACATGCCGCAACCATCGCCTTGTCACATCGCCCGACAGTCGAGTTCCTGCACGTGGGAACTCGATCAGAATCGCCGCAGATTCTCATGCGGACCCTGGTCGCAGCGCACTTCCGTAACGAGCGTCCGCCTGTCGAAATCGTGAGACAACTGGTGGAACGCCTGCTCCAGCGAACAAGGCTGGCTGATGAGGACCGCCTGAATTGTCTGCGGATACTCAGTCTTTACCGCCGGGAGATCGAGGGTTCCCGGGAGTTGCGCGATCTGGCGACGTCATGGATCCGGAGTGGTTTTCCGCACCGCGACCGCACCATCCGCTGGGAACAGGCACGCCTGTTGGGTGAGTTCAAAGCGGTGAAAGCTTTTGCAACACTGGTTCATGAGCTGGTCCAGGAGAAAGACTATGTCACCCAGTTTCATCTGGCATCGGCAATCGCTGAAATCCCCCGGCCGTCCGCAGGCTGGGAGCAGGCTGCCCAAACACGGCTTTGCGATTGGTTGCTGACGACGCAGACGGGCTGGTTCACCGAATTTGCGGGCAAAGGTCTGCAGTTCCCACAGTTTTGGGCGACGGTGCTCAATAAATTGGGCCAGCATCACGCGGACCGGCTGGCCACGCAGTTTGAGCAACTCGATCCGGATAGCCAATTGGCACAAATCGTGTTTGCCAAGGTGGGTGCTATTCCGGATGCCGACAAATTATTGATTGAACGTTTCCATCTGACCAAAGCGACTACGTCGCGTCAGAATATCGTAACTCTGCTGGGACGTATCCAGACCGCCAAGGCTGCCAGCTTTTTGGCAGATCAATTTGCGCGTGTCGAGGGCACAGAACTGCGCCGGTCGGTTGTGCTGGCCCTTAGTGCGCATGCCCGCGCTGGCCGTCTGGCTGACATCTTTGTTAGCGCGTTGTTCGAGTTTGCCGATGCCGAGGTAATCCGCGCTTGTGCCAACGGATTATTTACAGCTAACCTGCGCGTCCAAGAGATCGCAACCGCGTCTGACATGACAGTGGGCAAGCTGAAGGGGATTCAAGCGGTCTACTTTCGGTTATTGGAGTTGATGGTCCTGCATCCACAGCAGACGGTGCCGCTGGAACAAGCATTGATGGTTCTCAGTGGTCAGCAGGGGACCGGTTCGTATCGCCGTCCACGCGTTATCTGGTCATCCACGGCGCAGCGGAATGGTGACGCGGCCTGGTTTGCCAGGGAATTCAGTCTTCCCCAGGGCGTGCAACGCGGTGAAATGATCATCACTTGCGATAATGAGTTTATCGCGCATGTGAATGGCAAACGGGTTGCTGCCAGTTCGGACTGGACCAGGCCACTGCGCGTGGTCTTGGATGGCGTGCTGCAGGCCGGCAGTAATCTGGTTGCCATTGAAGCTCGCAACCAGGGAGGACCGGCGGGGCTGGTCGCATCAATCCAGTGGACGTTGCCCAGCGGTCAGCGCGCCGGCATTGCCACCAATCCAACGTGGCTGTTTTCACGCCAGCCGCCGGCGAACTGGGCCACCCGAGGGAGTGCCACGGGGACCTGGTCGTTGAGCGTCGATGTCACTGAGCCGACGAAAAATGCCGCGGAAGCCTGGCGGGCGTTTACGGGCAGAACGGTGGACGCCCCCGATCTGGCGAGTCAGGAATACTGGCACAAATGGTACCTTCACGAATTTGGTGAGGCGTTTGTGGCTCGAACTGTGAACGTGGCTCAGCGCGGTGACGCAGAACTGCATCGCGCGGTGCTCGGAATTACTGAGATTACGGGCGACGTTGTGGCTGGTCGTGCTGCGTATTTGAAGGCCGGTTGCTATGCTTGCCACGGTGGTATCAAGAATCGCCAGACGACGATTTTTGGTCCTGCACTCAACGGGGTCACATTGCGGCTGAAACGCACCGAGCTGGCGGACGCGATCGTGTATCCGTCCAAGCAGGTTGTCGAGCGTTTCAAGGCGAGTGTACTCATCACTAACGACGGTCAGGCGCTACAGGGGTTCATTACGGAACAGAGCGCGGATTTTGTTTCGATTACGGACCTCAAGAATAAGGTGACGCGGCTGCCGCGCAGCGAGGTCGACGAAATCAAAGTGCAAAACGTGTCGCTGATGCCCAACCGTTTGTTGAGCCGCTTTTCCGACGAAGAAATCAGGAACCTGATCGCTTTTTTGCATTCCCTCCGGTAACGGGTGTTCGACGTTTTACACCAGTTCGGAGATGACCTCGTGTCGGTCCAGCAAGTATTGCGGACGCCCCTGAGGATCGGGGACGGTCACGCGGCTGACGTCGATTCCGAGCTGCCGGTACAGCGTCGCGAAGACGTCCTGGTAGTGGACTGGTCGTTCCTGTGGCACTTCACCCAGACGGTTTGTACTGCCGATCGCCTGGCCTGGCCGCAGTCCACCACCGGCCAATAATGCACACGACACTTGCGGCCAGTGGTCTCGGCCACCCGTCTTGTTGATCTTGGGAGTGCGGCCAAACTCACCCCAGACCACCACGGCAACGTCATCCAGCATGCCCTGCTCATGCAGGTCGTCGACTAGTGCCGAGACTCCCAAATCGACATGCGGCGAGTTATGTCGCATGCGTTCCGAATTTTTGTTGTGTGAATCCCAGGTGCCGAAGTTCAGCGTTACGCAGCGCACGCCTGCCTGGATTAACCGTCGTGCCACCAGGAACTGTTCCGTATGCCAATTCGCCGGATGGGTTGAACTCTTGAAGATCGGTTTGCCACGACCATATTTGTCTCGGATGCCCGGCTCTTCCTGTTCCAGGTCGAGTGCGCGGACGAGTTTACTCGATGTGAGGACACCCAATGCCTGGGCGGTAAATTCGTCCACACTGGACAGTTCTCCCAGCCTGTCGATATCACGGCGAAAACGATCAAAAGAGTTCCGCAAGGCGTCTCGGTCGGCCAGGCGGTCGAGAGTAATTCCTCGCAACACCATGTTACTGGACGATTTCATCGGGTCTTTTTCAACCAGCCCGAACGGTGCGTGCGAAACTCCCAGGAAGCCACCATGCTGAGTCTCGCCCCAGGTTCCATTACCGGTGGGGTACATCAGCGACACGTTCGCTGGCACTGCCTGGTTCACAGGCCCCTGGAGATGGGAAACCCATCCACCAAAGTTCGGTCGGCCTGCACGGGGTTGCTGCCCACCTTTTTTCCAACCGGTCATACACTGGTAGGCATCGTGACGTCCGTCGGCGTCACAAATCGAACGGATCGGAATAAACTTATCCATCATCTTGGCCATCCGCGGAAACATCTCGCAGATTTCGATGCCTGGAACATTTGTCTTGATGGGCCGGACGTCACCGCGGATCTCGGCCGGTGCATCCGGTTTCAGATCCCATAAATCGATGTGTGAGGGACCACCCGGCATGTAGATATTAATGATCGCTCGGTGGTTGGAACCGGTACCCGCCTGGGCATCCATTGCCAACATATTGGCCAATGACAGGCCACCGCAGGCCATGCCACCTACCTGGAGAAATCCACGACGGCTGAGCCCGTCACAAAAACCCTGGGAACGACGTCGTTGCTTA
>CAZITS010000413.1:0-5496 GCA_964542185.1 uncultured Pirellulaceae bacterium | reverse complement strand
GGACCGTCGTCTGACGACACACTTCTTCAATCACCGGGACCACACGCTGAAGTTCTTCTTCGGTCTCAACCGGCAATGCGCCCGGGCGTGTACTCTCTCCACCGATATCGAGAATACTGGCTCCTTCAGCGGCCAGTCTCAGGGCATGCTCAACCGCCGCTCCGGTCGCGATGAAATTCCCGCCGTCGGAAAAACTGTCCGGCGTCACATTGACGATGCCCATGACACAAGGGCCCTGCGCAAAGTCGAGACTCCGAGTGACAAGCTGCCAACGGGCCGCCGGTCGTACTGACGTGTGCTCAGATTGTGCCAAACGGCGGTCGCGCGAACTCATGCCTTGAGCTTATCACGAACAGCCTGCCACCGCAGCCAGCCGCGGCACGGCTGGCAGATGTAGCCCGCCGGAAATGTCGCCTTGAGCGATGCTCCGGCGGGCAGCCAGCTACTGAGCGCAAAAAAGTAGTCCGGGCGACCAATCAGGTCGTCACCGGACTACATCCCCCCTGGGATGCCCACGTTGTTCGTTGTCAGCGACTTGCGTCCTGCTCGGACCAGGAAAGGCCAGGTGGCACAATTCCGTGATAAGCGATGACAGGTTTTCCTATCGGCCATCTCCGCACGAGAACTTTGCAAATGTTTAACGATTATGCCGGTTTCACAAGCGAGCCTTTTTCCCCGGGCGGAAAGAAGGACTTGAGTTTTCCTCGGTTCCTACCGCAATTGTGCAAGTAAGACTCATCAAAATGTGCGGATTAGACCGACTTTAAGGATTAGGGTGCTACAGCTCGCTGACGCACTTCCAACTTCACGCCCCGACGCGTGAAAAAACTCACACTGTGAAAGGAATTCTCGTTGTCCGGATCATCTGACCGAAATTCCCTGCGCAACGCCATCGCCAGTCTTGGCTGGCCTCTGATTCTGGGATTTGCCGCTAGCAGTTTTTTCTACACACTCTTGATCAAGGGACCGTTCACGAACCCATTAATGCGACGCTATTTCGCGACGCATCCGGTTTCGTATGTCGCCACCACGATGTTCTTCGTCGGCATGGCCACCTTGATCGCAAAACTGATTAATGTTGTGGCCCAATACCATTCGCTGGACTCAATCAGCCTGGGAGAACCCGCGCCAGGCGGCACCGGCCTGAATCATTGCCAGCAACTGCTGGCACAACTCCAGCAGCTACCACAGAGAACCCGCGAGTCTTACCTCGGCATGCGGCTCTCCAACATTCTGGAGCTGATCCGCCGCAAGGGAACAGCGGATGGACTCGACGAAGACCTCAAGTATCTGTCCGACCTGGATCAAGGACGCCAACAGGAAGGCTATGCGTTCGCGCGCATCATTATCTGGGCAACACCGATGCTGGGATTCCTCGGCACGGTCATTGGAATCACCCAGGCCTTGGGAAATCTCGACCCTGTCGAACTTGCCAACTCGATTCAGACGGCGATGCAAAAACTGCTGGATGGCCTGTACGTGGCATTCGATACGACGGCACTAGCCTTGTCATTATCGATCGTGCTGATGTTTGTGCAGTTTTTGATTGATCAAATCGAATCACAATTACTATCCAAAGTCGACGATCGCACCAATAAAGAGCTGCTGGGACGATTTCCACAATGGGGCACCCAAACCGACCCCTACGTCGCGTCGGTCCAGAAAATGTGTCAGGAAGTCATCCACACTAGTGAAGAGCTGGTCGCCCAACAAACGACCTTGTGGCAAAAAACCGTTGACTCTGCTCACCAGCAGTGGTCTCAATTAAGCCAGACTTCACTTACCCAGACAGAACAAGCGTTGTCAAACACCTTGAACGGATCCCTGCAACAGTACGCGCATACTTTGGCAGAACAAAGCGAGACCGCCGCCAATTCTGCAACCCAGCGTTGGGACCAGGCGCAAAATCACTTACTGGAACAGATGGCGCTCTTGCTCAATCAGCAGCGGGAGCTGGCAGCCGAACACCGCGCTGATGCGAATCGCTGGCAGGCCACACTTTCGGAGAGCGCTACGGCGGCCCAGCAACAACAGGCCGAACTCAACAAACACGGAGAGCTTCTGACGAGGGCAATTGATGCCAGCCGGGATATCCGTCAGCTGGAAGCGGCGCTCAATGACAACCTGCGATCGTTGTCCGGTGCACAGCATTTTGAAGCCACAGTCAACAGCCTGGCAGCAGCAATCCATCTGCTCAATACTCGACTCGGCAGTATTCCAGAGGCCAACCCACCGTTGGAACTGGATCCAACCGACAGCCAGGATCGCGCTGCATGAGACGACGAGCCAACCGCAAACCGGAAACACGCGTAGCATTGTTTCCGTTTCTGGCCGTACTAGTCTGCACTATGGGTGCGCTGATCGTGTTGCTCGTTCTCGTTGTCCAGCAAGCACGTGTACAGGCCGTAGAAATAGTCCGTTCCGAGCCCCTGGACGACTCGGCCGCCCAGGCTGCCGCTCAACGTCTCCAGGAGCAACGCGAAGACCTGACCTGGAGATCGGAAATCCTCGAGCACCAACGCGGGGAAAAGACAACCGAATTAGCAGACCGCCGGCTGGCGCTGAGTCACCTGGAAGAGCACCTCACCCAAATGGAATCGCAGTGGCAAAAACTGCTTGAAGAACGAAAAGCATTCCGCGCACTTAGCTCACCGAACCAAGAAACTTTGGACAAATCTCGTCAGCAACTGGCTCAACTGCAGGCCCAAATCGACAGGGCACAAGAGCAGCTGAAAAACTCCCGCGAGAAGCTCCAACAACGTCCCGCATCCTATGCCATCATTCCCTACCATGGCCCGCAGGCAACACAGCGACGTCCTCTCTATATCGAATGCACTGCCACAGGTCTGATCATCCAACCGGAAAACATTGCACTCACCCCTGAAGAACTGGCCGGCCCAACCGGCCCCGGCAATCCGCTGGCAGCAGTACTCCGCGCCAAGCGTGAATACTACCGACGTCTTGGTGACACCGAAGAGCCTTATCCCCTAATCGTTGTACGTTCGGATGGCATCCTGGCCTACGGTGCGGCACGCAGATCAATGCAGGGCTGGGACGATGAGTTTGGTTACGAGCTGGTCGACGCAGAACGTGAACTGCACTATCCACCACCTGACGCCAGCTTGAAGAAATCGCTTGAACGCGTGATCGAATTAGCCCACCAGCGTCAGCTCGCGCTGACTCGCGCTATGCCTCGTCGCTACCAGCAGAACGGCGGCGGCAGCGGCCAATTGCGGGCTACCACAAACCGAGGCTTTGTCCGCGAGGCAGCGAATGGACCCGGCTCTGGCAGAGGTGGCAGACAGCGTCCAGGAGCACGCCGAAGCGGCACATCGCGGTCACCCGAAAACAACCGCCGACCACCTGCCACCGCCGGTTCAGGAGATGTCGCCGGAAAAGAAACCCACACTCATTCAAAACAACCGGATACTGAAAATACGCGAGGAGCGTCAACCACCTCGGCGCACCGTGCAAAACCTCGAACGCCCGCCTCAGAGAACGCAGGCATTGCGTCAAACCAGCCCACCACAGGACGCTCCTCCCTCGGAACCGCTACGGACGACTTCTCACCGACGAGCCTGGCGGAAAGTCGGGGAAGTAATTTTGCGTTGCCCAAATACGAGAACAACCTGACCGAAGTCCAACGGACAATTCGGATGCAGTGCTTCGCAGACAAACTAGTGATACAAAAGGAACGTGGCGTCGACACGCGCGAACTGGCCGTGCCGTTGAGTGGTGCAATGAGCAACGACATTGAGTCCTTGATTGCTCGCATCTGGGACCGCATGGAACGCTGGGGATTAGCTATCCCGGGTGGATACTGGAAACCCGTTTTGAAAATCGATGTTCAACCAGAGGCAGAACACCGTTTCCGGGAGCTATCCGCCCTGTTGCGCGACAGTGGCATGATCGTCGAAAGGGCGAACCGGTGAGACATAAACCACGGCATGAAACCGACGCGCCCGGACAAGATGCTTTTTTGGACATCGTCGCCAACCTCGTCGGCATTCTTATCATTCTCGTAATGATTGTCGGCGCGCGCGCCAAGGACGCCATGAGTGAACGGCCAGACCCACCGCCATCAGCAACAACAGAGCCTGGCGAAGACGACGGTATCCAGACACTACAAAGTACCGCCTCTGGACTGGAAACGGACATCCACAAGACTCAAAGCAAAATCGACCGTCAAGAACAGGAAATTGCTTATCGACGTATTGAGCGGGATCAACTCCTGACATTGTTGACCGCCACGGAAAAAGAGCTGAGCAACGCTCGGCAGGATCTCGGCGCGGCGCAGCAAGCACGCCTGAACGTCCAGCAGCAGGTTTCTGCTGCTACGCGCGAACTTGCGCAAGTGCAACAAACCTTGCAGGCTGTTGCAGTCGAAACCAAGGCACCTATCGAGTTAAAACATCTTCCAACCCCCATGGCTAAAACCGTCTTCGGCAAGGAAATTCACTTGCGACTGAAGGCCGGGAGGCTGGCACATGTCGCAATCAACGACCTCGTCAAACGCATGCAAGCGGATGGACGCCAGCAACTCTGGAAGCTACGAAACTCATCTCGCGTGACAGAAGTCATCGGACCCGTTGAGGGGTTTCGCATGCGGTACACACTACAACGCGGCGAACGCACAGTTAACACCGATCTCGGTCCGGTCGTACAGCAGTTTGCCGAATTGGCACATTTCGAACTGATCCCGACTGCCGATCAACTCGGAGAAGCACTCGCTGACGCCTTGCGGGGAGACTCGCACTTCTCCGCACTGCTGGCCGCTGAAAGTACACCTCAAACCACGGTTACGGTTTGGGTATACCGCGACAGTTTCGAAGATTTCAGACGCCTCAAAGAACATCTGTTCGCTCGTGGACTGCTCACCGCTGCCCGCCCACTTCCCGATGGTGAACTTATCAGTGGTGGGCCCAATGGCAAACGATCATCGGCTCAATAGCCGAGGCACAAACGAGGCAGGACTCTCTGATTTTCGATGGCCGGGAATATTCCGCAGGCCACAGCCTGACTGACGTGAGGCACATCATCATTTACGGATTTGCGGCCAAAGACAAACGGACCAGCTCCTTGTCGTTGCGTGCGAAGACACTGCGCTGGGCAAACGCGGGGTGCGACCAGACGACTGTGCGTCGCCCTAAGGGTGTCGTCGGGTCAATGATCTTTGTTCGGCTGACCTGCTCAAACCCGTCTGGGCTCAGGTGTGCCAACACTAACTCGCCGAGGTCATTTGCCAACAGATAGCGGTCTGCCTGCTTGACAATAAATACATTCGCCCAACTGGCGGGCCGTTTTCCTGTCGAGGGAGCAAAACTTTCCCACATCGGTTTCCCGTCGCTCAGGCGGATACACATAAAACGTCCGCCCGGACCTGCGCCGTAGAGATAACCGTCCTCAATCATCGGCGTACTCATCACACACGCCACACCGCGACGAGTATCGCCTTGCCAGACGACCTCAGCTTGGGGTCGCTGCGCAGTGAGCTGG
>CAZITS010000412.1:0-5501 GCA_964542185.1 uncultured Pirellulaceae bacterium | reverse complement strand
GCCTGATTGCGACGCTGCCACACCAGGTGGAGGCAGGTCGTCCACTGGCGATCGAAGAATTCGATCGGATTCGTTCCCGGGCCGCACATTATGTTCGTACACTGGGTCCAGCCGACAGCACGACCCGTCCACCACAGAGGCACGCTCGGGACGAGGCGGCCCCTTATCGCGGCAAGTCCGTGGCCCACTGTATCGCTGGCCTGGCTGCTGGACAGCTGGAACAGAGGCGGGCGGCGGCCTGGGCGCTTTTTGAATGGGGACCCCAGGCTGCCGCCGCAACCGAACCACTGGCCCAGGCACTTAAGGACCCGGATCTGCGCGTCCCCGCACTGCGCGCACTGGAAGCCATTGGTCCCGCCGCAGCGCCCGCGATTCCGAAAATCGCAGCCCTGCTGAAGCATCCCGATTTTTATCTGCGCATCGGTGCCATTCTATCCCTCGGAGAAATCGGCTGCCCTTTGCGTCCGCGCACCCGCAGTGGTCGGCGGGCACCTTCGCAATCCGCTTCCCACGTGGTGACGCCACTGACAGCCGCCTTGTTCGATGAACGCGCCAGCCTCGTGCACATGGCGGCCGAGCTACTGGCAGCACTCGGAACACGCGCCCAAACTGCCGTTCCCAGAGCCGTCGCCCTGCTCCGGGATGCGGATCCTACCCGCCGCGCTGCGGGACTTGGTCTGATCACCGACCTGGGACCGCTAGCCCGCGCCGCGGTCCCCACGCTACTCGAACTCCGCGACAGCTGGGATGCCAGTCACTTGCGCGCGCTGGCCGCCATCGGCCCCGCGGCCCACGGGGCGATCGACGCGCTGGAACAATACGCCCAGTTGCACAACGGCTCAGACCGGATCGAAGCCCTCCACGCCTTGTGCTGGGTGCGGGGCGCGGAGGCGGACCTGGCAGCGCTTTTGCAGCTGCTCAACCCCACCCGTTCCAACGACGCCACCAGGCAACAGGTACTCGTCTGCCTGAGCCAACTTGGAGTGCGCGCCAGCAGCGGTGCAGAATCGGTTCGGAGCATGCTGGCAGCGGGACAGCTTCCAGGCCAGGAAGACCGGGCCCAGGCGTTCTTGCAAGCGGTTGACCAGAAATCCGTGCCGGGCATCCGCTACCGCTGGTAGACAGCCCTGCATTGCCATGTCCAGCGGCCCGTCCGTATTCGGCTCGGACAGGCAACAGACTGCGGCAGCTAGGGACCAGTCGGTTCCTCAAACTCAGGCTCCTGCGCTGGCTGAATGACCCAGTCCCGATAAGCAAATTGCCGTTGATTGACCTCAAACTCGGCGAAATTCAGACGTTTCACCTGAGGCCAGGGGAGGGTCAGCTCACCGTAGAGTGGTGAACGCCCCTGTAGCTGTTCGGCCTGTGACTGGACCACTTCAAAGAGGAACATCGAACCATCCGCCAGCGTCGCACGAACCATCGGCTGGGCCGTGTCTGCAGCGCCGTCGGGCTCGTTCTCTCCACTCGTCGGCGGGCTGATCCGGATCACCCGGGCGAGTCGCTCCAGGGGAACCGACAGCTCGCGCAATTTGGATTCAAACCGCAACGTTTGCCCCTGAATGCCAAGCAATGTCCCCCGTTTCAGATCACCCGTCTTGGCCACCAGCATATGACTCGGTGGATTTTCCCGGCTGAACCGCGGAACCGTAAGTGCGCGTGCTAATTTTTCGTTCTTTTCCCGGTCATTGCCTTCGGAAAACATCTTTGCCAGGATGCCACTCACCGCCGTGCGAAGCCTTTCCGTAATCCTGGAAAACTCAATACCTTTGACATGCTCCGCAGCGATCGAGCGGCCGCGCACAAACGGCGAGTGAAACGTGAGAGTCTGCTCGTCGTACGCCTCAATCAGACACGGCAACACCTCGCCGTTCTGGAGGTAGACCACGTGCGGAAACGCCGCGGTATCAAACGACGCCTTGGTAGAGACATTACTGCGGCTCCGTTCCAGGCGTGCACCGCCCTGGCCCGCCAGCCGTACTGATTCCTGGGCCCCTTCGGGATACCAGCGGAAGGGAGACCCATCGGCAGCGAAAGCCAATCGTCCATGGACGCGTCCTGCTTTACAGAACAGCTGGTCGAGGCGGCGGCCTGGCCGTTTCGAGGACCCCGCTGTGGCCAATTGCAGCGCAGCGGCACCGGCCAGGGCACAGCGCAGCGGCTGCTCAGCAAACGCCGTACGCAAAACGACATGCTCTGCGGTCAACTGCTCGACGCGGCCACGCAGCACCACTCCGTCCGCATAGGACAACTCGCCCCCCCCGGTGCCCCCGGTGCGACGGCCACCCGGGCGGACAACACGAGCGACCTGCGTCAGGTCGACCGCTTGCCTCTGCTGATCGTCATCCAGGATGTGTGCCCCCGCTTCATCGACCAGTAACGTCCCGTACAGTACCTGTCCCTCGATCAGGTGCACGCGCTCTTTCGACGGATCGACCGGCGGTTGACCGGGGGTCGGCGTACCACGACTCAATCGCAAGCGGCGAAGCGTCAGATCTGTTCCTCGATTGTGGACCGCAATCGAGGACGCGGTCTCCAGTGGTTCCACTTCTTCGATCTTTGCCAGCACCTCACCCGTAGCACCGTTCACATTGATCTCACCGGCCGCTGAATCCAATGAGAATCGCAACTGCACATCACGTTGGCCCTCTGCCAGTGTGAGCACCGGTTCAAACAGATCACCCTGCACAAGCACCAGTTCATCTTGCCAGGTCTCCAGTCGAACCGCTTGCTGGCGTTTCCGACCGAGAATCAAGACAAAACGCGGCTGTTCGCTCGAGGTAAACTCTAAATCAACTTCCACACGCTCTGGCAACACAATGTCCCGAGCGAGCCTGGCACGGTCACGCTCAGTCTGAGGATGCCCTCCCGGCGCACGTCGCCAGGCAGCCGTCAAACTGTTGCCAAACAAAGGCCGACGCTGGAACGTGGGACCACTCCACCAGGCAGATAATCGCTGCGTCCCCTGCAACTCGACAAACTCGACCCGCAACGTGTGCGAGCCAGCAGTCAAGGCAACGCGCGTTTCTGCCGGTCGGGCCGGCGACGTTTCGGCCAACAGACGACCATCGACCAGGAGCCTCGCGTTGTCGTCCGAGCTCAACTCGAAGGTGTAGTCTCCGGCAGACTCGGTTTCCAGTTGACCCTCAAACACCATACCAAAGTTGTCTTCTTTCCTGGCCAGCTGCAAGTCCAACCAGCCCGCGGCCTGGGCACCTTCAGCGACCGGCACCAGCCGGGAAAAATCGGGAAATTTGACCCGCGACCACTCTCCCTCATACACCTTGTAGGTCATGCGTTTAATCGGGCCGTCCTGGTCCAGCTTCCACTGCGCCAGCTGCGACCCTTCGAAAATCAGGTTGGCGTGTTGCTGACGATCTAACGTGTGCACGGCGTCCCGGCGGACCCGTACCTGGCCATGCCGCTGACTGGAAAACAAGAAGGTCTCCTGGTCCGCGCCAATCAGATCGGCCACCCAGACGTCTCCCGAGACCGTCCCCACGCGAAACGCTTCACTGGGTGGCAGCAGACGTTCGGGAAAAAAAATCGAATCGAGCGCTTTTACATCAATCACCAGGTCATCAGCAAACAAGGGAGACGACCAGTGGATCTGACCTGGCTGGCTTTCCAGGAGGCTGCCTGGTAGCGCATCTCCATTTTTCCCGCGCAAAAGTGACGCCGACTCCGGGGGCTGCGCCGCCCTGGCCTGGGCTGCATCAACCTGTCCAGTACCGGGTGCCACTGCAGCCTGTTGGGCCCAGCCAGAGAGCACCGGACTTGCGACCAGGCAGATCAAAGCAATGGCCATTCGCTGGAAATCACAACCCATGGTGTCCCTCAATTTCAGCGCTCGTAAACAGGCAACAGGCGATAGTTCAGCGCCAGCGCCAGCACCGACATACCGGTTCCGTAAACCTGGCCGTGCGAGCTGGTGAAACTGCCATCCTCACGCTGCATGTCACGCAATCGGTCAACGGTCCGCCGGTTCCAGGCTTGCCACGTCTCCAGGTCACTGTGAAACAAGGCCTGCGCCATGTAATAGCGGTGGTAGAACGGGTGCTCGTTCGTATCCCGGTCAATCCGACGTTGGATGAACTGTGACGTCGCCTCGTATTCAGGCCAGTCTTTTCGTTTCGCGATCGCGTACACCAGTGTTCCGATGGCCGCTCGGGTCATCCCATCACCATGATTTTGCAGGGGCTGGTAGGAAACAGTGCCATCGCGCATGGTGTTGGTACGGAAGAAATCAAGCGCCTTGTCGATCGCCAGGTTGGGTACCTCGATCCCGGCATTGCGGGCACCCAACAGGCCCATCAACACGGTGCCCGAAACGGTCGTGTCCGCGTCCGACGACTCCGGAGAGTAACGCCAGGCACCCCACTGGTTCTTTTCCTGGGCCGTCAGGGTACAGCGTACGGCCAGCTCCAACGCCTGGCCAATGGTCCGCCGCCGCGCCGGTGGCACCTCCGTCTGAGCCCACAACCGGCGATCATCCACCGCGCCGTAAGCCTCCGACAGTGCCAGCGTGACCAGGCCATGGTGGTACATCGGGCCGTGTCCCGGACCACTAACGTGGCCGGTTTCTTCATCTTGATTGGAAAGAATGTTGCGCACGGCCCGGCGGAGATTCTCCGCGTACGGACCGAAGTCCGGATCTTCACCACTGGCCATGAACGCCATCACACAAATCGCGGTCACTCCAGGGCCACTCTGGGATCCCGACCAGGTACCATCCTCACGCTGTGTATTGGCCAGATACCGCAAACTCCGTTCATTAATCACCCGCACCGCCGAAGGGACACCCCGCCCATAGCGAATACCGGGCCCCTGCGCCGCCGCCGGCCACACGGCACCACAAACCGCCCAGGCGAGCAGAACCACACTGCCCCAGGCAACTCTGACCAGGAAAACACCACGTGGCACGGGTAGCACCGCCTGGCGATCGGAGACCTGGGTGATTGGTGGCAAAGCGTTTATCATCGTGCACATTTCCTCGGGCCTGGCGATCAGCTCACTTTTTATCGTCTTCGAAGTCGACATCATCGATCTCCAGCCACCGGCAAAGAACCGTAAAACGCTGCTGTTGCTCAGGTCGCAGCAACGCGCGTTCCAACCGTCTGGAGAGCTGGGCAACCATGCGCGCGGCGGCAGGTACTGCCCCCTGGCGGTTGGGCAGAGGCAACTCGGCGGCGGTCACCTCAAGCTGTTGAAGCTGCGACTCATCGCATAACAAATGGGCGTCCAGTACCGCCACCGCCAGCTGCCGCAGCGCCTGGATTTGATACGATTTCCGAGAATCCCGTCGCGCCTGCGCGCGGGCCAGCACCTCTGCCGGGAGGAACCGCCGCAGCGTCCGCTGGTAAAGTGGATGCTCAAGCACATCATCGCTGGCTGCCGGTGCTTGATCTGCTGACTCCACCCCTGTCTCAAACTGTTGCTGCAGCACCCCCTTCGCGGCCAGTGCCAGCCGTCGAGCCACCCGGTCACCGAGTGGCCCCAGC
>CAZITS010000411.1:0-5510 GCA_964542185.1 uncultured Pirellulaceae bacterium | reverse complement strand
GTATTCGCGAAACACGGCCCTTGTTTGTTCACCAGCCAGCACAGCAACGTGCTGTCATTCCAGACTCACGACAACTGCTATTTCGTCCCGAGTCCTTCGCGTGGCCAAAGCCTGAGGGTGAATTCCGTATTTTCTGCCTCGGCGGATCGACTGTCCAGGGACGCCCGTTCGCCATTGAAACCGCGTTTTCGACATGGCTTGAGCTGAGTCTGGAACAATACGCTCCGTCCCGCTCCTGGGAAGTCATTAACTGTGGAGGCGTTTCCTACGCAACCTACCGACTCGTCCCGGTGGTGCGAGAGATCCTGCAGTACAAACCTGACTTGCTGATACTCTATACCGGCCACAATGAGTTTCTTGAAGACCGATCCTACGCGCACCTCAAACGCCGCCCAGCCATCGTGAGAAATATCCACCACCAACTGTCACAGCTGCGAGTGGTGCAATTCCCACAGTCACTATGGAGCGGTAATACGGCCAGGCAACCAGGTACCACACTCGCCACTGAGGTCGATGCGCTGCTTGATTACCAAGGAGGCCTGGCAGACTATCATCGCGATCCAGAGTGGCAGCAGACCGTAATCGAACATTTCCAGTACAACCTCAATAAAATGCTGCAGCTCGCTAACCAAGCAGGTGTCCCTGTCATCCTGATCGACCCTGTCAGCGACATCAAAGACACGCCTCCCTTCAAATCGGTTGTCGACACGAACTTGTCTACCGAGCAGCGGAAACGCTTCAAGGACTTGTGGTCCCGCGCCCGCAGCCTGCCGTCAGGAAGTGAAGCCAACCAGCAAAACCTGCTTCGCCAGGCACTCGATCTGGCTCCAGGGCATGCAGGTGCCCACTTCCTGATGGGACGAGTCCAGGAAGCTCTGCGACACTACGACCTGGCAAAAGCCAGTTATCTGCGTGCCAAGGATGAAGACATCTGTCCCTTACGCATGCTTGAACCCATGCATAACGTATTGCGTGCGACAGCCAGACGCCGGGATGTACCTCTGCTGGAACTACGACGCACCTGGGAGCGGCAAGCTCGCCACGGACTGATCGGTAACGACCTCTTGTTAGACCATGTCCACCCCAAGATATCCGGGCACCAGCAAATCGCGCAGATGCTGGTTGAACAGATGACCAGACTTGCACTCGTCAAGCCAGAAGACGGCTGGAAAACTCGACAGAAGCAACGCTATGCAAAGCATCTGAGTACGCTCGACACAGCGTATTTTGCCCGCGGAAAAGAACGGCTCGAAGGTTTGCGTCGCTGGACAAAAGGTCGCTCGGGAAAATTGAAACCCACCGACGCCAGGTCATCCAACCGGACCCACGACACCACGCACTGACCCCAACGGACCTCCGCGCTGCTACCTCGCATCCAATGACGCAGCGTCTGCTCGTCTGGCCGGCGTCACAGAAAGTTCTTCAAGCCAATGCCGAAAATCACGATCGACGTCTTCCAGGTGCTGCTTGCCTAACACTTCCAGCAAAGTCCGGATGCCGTGTGGATCTACACTGCCCGCTCGCTTGAAACGCTGGTAGTACGTTTTCAACTGCTGATTTTGCTGCAGGAACAGGCAAAAAAAACGGGCTTGCGCGTAGCGACGTGCAGCCCGGCCGGTGCTCGGCTTTCCTGCTGTGAGCAACGCTTCCAGCGTTAGCAGGCGATCGTTGTCCAGGAGCGACTGCATTGCCTTCCAGCGCCCTTTGCGCAAACCTTCGAGGGAAGTTCCCACCGCTGTCTCACGTACGAATACGGACTCGTGCAAAGCCGCTAGCCCTTCGCGAAACCAGAACGGGGCCGTGGGAAAATCGAAGTCCATCAAGGCGTGTGTCATTTCGTGTCCAATCCCTGCCGCACCATGTTCCAAATTGACAATCACCGTGCGCCGCCCAGGCTTGTAGTACCCCCACTTCGAAACAGGCTCATCTGCAAATAAATGGCGTGCCAGTTCGCGATAACTTGCGGTATGCACGCACAACAGGAATGTAATCGGCCGATCGGGAACCGTCTCGAAATAGCTCACCCGCATGGCCCGTTCCAGCGGTTCAATCTGTTTCTCGTAACGCACACTCAACGCCTGAGCCGTGTCGTCGCCGGCCAGCACAAATGGCGACCTGACAACCACGTCACCGCGGTCACCGAGCTCATCCCGCAGACGTTGGGCCACCCGCTGACACTGCACCTCAATCTCGACCACGGTAGCTGGCGCCGGAAGCTCCGGTGTCGTCGGAGTACCACATCCCAGGCACACCAGCCACAGTAGACCGACACCCTGTGCAGGAAACACGCTACAGATAAATCGCCCTGTATGGCCAGGTATTTGTTCCCAGGAATCCTTGTAACGCGGCTGTGACAATTCCCTCTCCGTCTGGTAGAGCAACTCGAACGACGCCCTTTGCCGAAAATAGCTTCGATTACTCCTGCTCTTCTGCTACCAGTCGATCAACACTCCGACCAGCGACGCATCACCACGATCCATCCGTTCATAAATCGCCGGTAGTTCTTCAGCAGGGAAGCGGTCAGTCACCATGGGATTCAAGTAAAACCGCCCACGTTCCAGAAAATCCAACGTCAACGCGACGCTGCGGTGCCGATCCCAGCGGTGGCCATCAGGTGGGTAACCATACGTGGTCACCAACTTAATCCTTTTGCCCAGAAATGGGTGTCCCACCGGATTAAATTCGGGCCGCTGAGTATGACGCGACATCACGACTACGGTCCCATCCGACCTTGCGACCTGCAGCGCTACGCGAATTGCCTCCCAGGATGATCCTGCTTCAAAAACCACATCTGCACCGGCACCACTGGTAAACGCAATTGTCTGGGCGACGCAGTCGTGATCGTCTGGTGAGAGGACCATATCGGCGCCCATCTCACGCGCGATCGCGCGGCGCTCGGCATGACGTTCAACAACCACAGTGCGAAAACCGCAAGCGACCGACCAGGCAAGCATTCCCAGGCCGATGACACCCTGCCCGACAATAGCGACATCCGCGCCCGGGTCTGGATTGGCTTGTCGCAACGCGCGATGGGCGACCTCGAGCACGTTGAGCCAGACAGCGTTTTCTGCCGCAATCGCCTCCGGCAATGGGTGTAACGCAGCAGAAGATACCGCGGCCCACGCCGCATGCGCCGCGGTCGCAAAGACTCGAGTCCCGGGCCGAAAGCCCGTGACCGCTGTGCCCGTTTCACGCACCGTACCCACCATGGAATAGCCGTTTGCGGCCGGCAGCTGAAAGGGAACCGTTTCGTGCAAGAAACGCCCTTCAGCATCGACCGCAATTGCTCGAAACACACGTAGTTCCGTGCCGGTGCTGATCGCAGTCAGCTGCGTTTCAACCAGCACCTCTTGCACGCCACAGGCAGGGCGGGGCACATCGCAGAGTGAGGCCTGCCTGGGTCCAGTAACCAATAGCTGCTTCATATTCACCCAGGCACCGTAACCACTTTGATTCGTTGACCTTACACCGCAAATATGGTACTCTAAAATCGGCTTTTTGTGAAAACAGCGGCCCTTTTTGTCGCGGCCCGACAGATCGCGATCGACTGCGCCCGTCCCCCCGACAAAACACCCTCCCGTGGTAAAACAGAACGGCCGAGCCATATAAGCCTGGCCCCCATACTTCCGGTATCTCATCTCCTCAGAGATCAAGGATCCATTTATGCTCCGCTTAACCGACCGCGGCACTGCACAAACCTGCGACGGCCTTAACCGACGCGATTTCATGCAAGTCGGGTCGTTAGGTGCTGTCGGGCTTTCGCTGCCCCAGCTCATGGCCGCCAAAGAAGCCGGTCAAGTCAAACAAGAACACGATGACCGATCGGTCATCATGATTTTCAACTTGGGTGCTCCCAGCCAACTTGACACCTTCGACCCCAAGCCAGACGCCGCGGCAGAAATTCGCGGCCCCTTTTCAACCATTGCATCGGCTTCTCCTGACATCCGTATCAGCGAAGTCCTGCCGCAACACGCCAAGCATGCGGACAAGCTCTCACTGGTTCGAAGCTGCTTCCACACGGCCGCCGCAGTGCATGACACCGGTCACCAGATGATGCAGACGGGCCGACTCTTCACCGGTGGCATCAATACTCCCCATGCCGGTTGTGCACTCGCCTATCTGCGTGGCCGCAAGACCGATCTCCCTGCGCACGTCATCCTGCCAGAACCCATGGGACCCACTGGTGGCAATCTGCCACACGGTCAGGATGCCGGATTCCTCGGCAAAGCATTCGACCCATTTGTATTGAATACCGACCCATCGAAGCCCAACTTTAAAGTCCCCGATCTGCTCCCACCCCAGCAAATTGGAGAGGCGAGATTAGCGCGGCGGCGAAAGCTACGAGAAATCGTTGAGGAAACCGCCACCCAGTTCGAAAATAGCCAGAGTGCCGAGCTGCTGGACACCAATTTCGACGCCGCTTACCGCATTATGACGAGTCAAGAAGCACGCAACGCGTTTGATTTGTCCAAGGAACCGAAAAAGCTTCGAGACAAATATGGCAACAATCGATTTGGACAATGCTGCCTGTTGGCTCGGCGTCTCGTGGAAGCGGGCGTCCGCTTTGTCACCGTCAACACGTTCCTCACCGTGTTTAACGAAATCACCTGGGATATCCATGGTTCTCAGCCATTTACTTCAATTGCCGGCATGAAGGATATCGTCTGCCCGATGTACGATCAGGCCTATGGCACTTTGCTGGAGGACCTGACAGAACGCGGACTCTTGGAAGATACGCTCGTCTGCAACTTGCAAGAATTTGGCCGGACTCCCCGAGTGAATCCCGCCGGCGGCCGCGACCATTGGCCCCAGTGCTGGTCAGTCTATTTTGCCGGTGGCGGAGTCCAAGGGGGACGCGTCGTCGGCCGTAGCGACTCCATTGGCGGGTACCCTGCTGAGCGGCCGGTGGAGCCGGCCGAGCTCGTCGGTACGATCTACCATAGTCTAGGCCTGGACCTGGAAACCGAACTGCCCGGACCGGCAGGCCGTCCATTCCCCCTGGTCGACTACGGCAAGCACGAAATTCAAGAGCTGTTCTGACTCGACATACTGGAACGCTCAACTATCACGCGTGGCCAGGTACGAGCGAAGAAACCGCTGCGAACCCGGCCTCAAGGAATCGCGCCATGCGTTTATGCAAACCATGCCCCACGATCGCCCCGGGTGTACTGCAACGGTTACCGTCACTCGACAAAACTGCGACGATCAACAAACACGCACCCCACATCGCAATCCTGTTCATTACCCTGGCGTTCGCACAGGTCAACTGGCTCTGCGCTGCCGACGGGATCGCTCTTTTCCCTGGTACGATCAAGCTATCAACACCGCGTGCACACCAGCAACTTGTGGTCGAACGGACGGTCGACGGGAAGTATGTGGGGCAGGCTTCCGGGGAGATTGAGTGGATCAGCCACAATCCTCAAATCGTCACCATTGAGAACCAACGCGCGGTTCCACAGGCCAATGGGCGTACGCAAATTGAAGCCCGCTGGCAGGGTCATGCAGCGACT
>CAZITS010000410.1:0-5518 GCA_964542185.1 uncultured Pirellulaceae bacterium | reverse complement strand
CGCTGCGTTCCAACGAGATCATCAGCAACGTTACGGCTACTGCTATCCCGACCGGAGCCTGGAAATCGTAACCGCACGTGTTGAATTGATGATCCGTTCGCAAACTCAAATGTCGGCCGCACTGCGATCGTCAACTAAGCAAAAGGCATCAACAAATCCGACCGCAAAACACGTGACAGCCTATTTCGACGGGAAAGCGCAGAAAACAACGGTCCTCCACAATACTGATCTGACACCGGGTACCGTGGCCACAGGGCCCGCGATCGTTGCCGACCAGCATGCCACCACGGTAATCGATCCAGGCTGGCAAGCTGAAATTCTCAGCGGTGGTGAGATACTGCTCTCGTCATGCGATGTGCCGCAAACCGCTGTCTCTGCCGCAGACCCAATCAGCAATAACACTCGGTCGCTCCCAGCAGACCCGATTCTGCTGGAAGTCTACAACAACCTATTCGCTGCCATTGCTGAACAAATGGGAATCACACTGCGGAACACGTCGAGCAGTGTCAATGTGAAAGAACGCCTCGATTTCAGTTGTGCGCTTTTTACTCATCAGGGGGATCTGGTTGTCAACGCACCCCACATTCCCGTCCACTTGGGTGCAATGAGCGAAACCGTGAAACGGGTAATCGCCGACAATCCAGAAATACAGCCAGGCGATGTATTCGCAACGAACGATCCGTACCGAGGTGGTTCCCATCTTCCCGACATTACCGTCATCACGCCCGTTTTTTCGCCAACGGACAATCGCCTCATCTTTTTCGTGGCAAACCGTGCCCACCATGCTGAACTCGGTGGAGTCTCTCCGGGATCGATGCCTCCCTTTTCCCGAACCTTGGCGGAAGAAGGTGTCTTGATTCGAAACTTCAAACTGGTCTCTGCGGGTGTGCCACGCCTGGAAGCGATTCGCCACGTGCTCCTCTCCGCCGAATTTCCCACGCGTGCAATCTCTGATAATCTCGCCGACCTCTCAGCACAAGTCGCTGCCAACCAACGCGGTGCCCGCGACTTGCTGGAACTGATCGATCGGCGTGGTTTGGATAACGTGGAGGCTTACATGGAACACATCCAACGTGCCGCCGAGCAGAAAATGCGTAAAGCGTTATCTCAATTACAAGACGGAACACGCACCTTTACCGACCACCTGGATGACGGCTCACCCATCCGCGTGACCATCTCGATTCGCGGAGATACAGCACAGCTCGACTTTGCCGGAACAGGCCCAGTCTTGCCAGGCAACTTGAATGCGAATCGTGCCATCGTGACTGCCGCCGTTTTGTATGTGCTGAGATGTTTGATTGACGAACCAATCCCACTGAACCAGGGTGTTCTGGCACCTGTCCGCATCACCCTGCCTGAATGCCTGCTCAATCCACCCGACCGAGGAGAAGCCCAGGCCTGTGCGGCAGTCGCAGCCGGCAATGTCGAAACCTCACAGCGAATTGTCGATGTCCTATTGGGTGCATTTGGTTTAGCTGCGGCAAGTCAAGGTACGATGAACAACCTGTTATTTGGCAACGATTCGTTCGGCTACTACGAAACCCTGTGTGGGGGTAGCGGGGCCACCTCCAGCGGCCCTGGTACAGATGCGGTACAAACACATATGACCAATACGCGTCTGACTGATCCGGAAGTCCTCGAGCAGCGTTTCCCAGTACGAGTCAAACGTTTTGCCATCCGGCACCGATCCGGTGGTGACGGCCGCCATCGAGGCGGAAATGGAGTCGTTAGAGAATTGGAGTTTCTCGACGATCTGGAAGTCGCCTTACTCTCCCAACGGCGGGCCGCTTTTGCACCCTATGGCCTGCAGGGTGGGGAACCTGGCAAGAAAGGGCGCAATATCTTGCGCCCCAGGCAGGGAACGTCTCAGGAACTGGAGGGGCTGGCAAGTTTCCACGTCGCCGCAGGAGATATCCTGGTAGTCAAGACACCTGGCGGGGGTGGATTCGGCAGCGCCGCAAACTCCAACAATGACGATAGCGGCTAGCGCCTCGATGCGCTCTCTTCCCAGGTGACTGCGCCACCAATGTAGCCCTCGAGTCCAATGTCTGATTGGGTCGTCGTCAACAGTACAGCGTAGTAGCCAAGCGTAGTAGCCAACGGTACGGCACACTTCACGCCGTGGCAAAACACAAGGAGACTTCGTGTTCTCGACCTCGGAACCAGCACCTAGAACCCGCGGGCAGATCTGAGATCTTCGAAATCGCGCAGGTGATAATCGATACCCACGTAGTCCAATAGCCGACACAGTCCACGCAGCGCCACACCTAAACCATCGGGCCCACTGAACCCACCGAATTGACCTCCCCCTTTCACATGCGGCTCCAAGTCGAGAAACACGCCTGGGACACCGCGCCGCTTGAGTTTCCGCGCCAGCTTGGGAATCCCTTCCCGAAAATCCCTGAGAATCATCTCGTGTCCGCTGTCGCCTAAATCTGCCGGCACGAAGTGCTTGAGTGAATCTTCATCGACATGCTCAGTTCTCTTTACCGATTGTGGGTGACGATAATCTTTGATGTGCATCCAACCCATTCCTCTCTTCATCAGTACATACTGCTGAAAAACCTCTTCAGCGGAACATCCTTGAGTCACGATGTTGCCCGCATCAAAAATCAAATTGAGGGCAGGATGGTTTACCTGGCGGTGAATTTCAGCAAGCAATTGTCCGCTCTGTCCGACAAGGTTTGCTTCAACCTCCAAACCAAACGTCAAGTCACTGCGATCACAGATTTCAGCAATCTGCCCCAATTGATCAACCACTTGAGAGAGATGATCTGCGGGGTCAGTTCCCCGTGGATGATAAAAGGAAAATCCGCGGATTAGCTTTGTTTCCAAAGTGTTGGCAAGCCCCACCGCCCGGCGCACCTGTTTATCCAGATATTTGGGAAACGGAATAAACGGATTGTGGGTTCCATCGTCTACGTCCAACAACTTGACTTTGCCTATCGGTGAACCCAACGAGGAGACACGTAATCCGTACTCGTCATGCAGCCGCCGTAACCGGGTAATCTCCGGTTTGGTCAACTGCATTACGTTCTTGACACCCTGGCCCAAATCAATGAAACGAATCGTATAGTACTGCAGGCCCAAAGCGGCAAATGCCGAAAATTGTTGATGGGCCGTCTTTTGATTCGCTGCTTCATCTGCAAAACCGGTGAGGATCACACTGGGATTCGACACAACAAGTCACCCTGAAATAGGCCATGGGACCAGAAAACGCCATTGTCTCGGCGACTTCACGCCTGACAAGTGGTCGACCGTAATACCGGTCCGTCACGGTTCCGAGGCCACACACCAGCCAACTCCTTCGAAATTGACCTCTCCTGCCAGCGGCGGTAGGATTCAACTCTGTAGCCAACCGCATTCTTGGATGTCATTACGAAAGAATTGACCATGAAAAACACGCCCTCCTGCGTCCGTGGACAATCTTTTCAGCCGGATACAAAACGAAGTCCCGCAGGCCTGCATCGTCGCGACGTACTCCGTGCAGGAACCGCGGCGGGTGCGCTTGGCATGGCGCCACACGCGCTAGCCGATCAGCTCACCACCACAGGCAAAGCCAAGTCGGTTCTCTTCGTCTTTCTGACAGGTGGCATCTCGCACCACGATTCGTTCGATATGAAACCTGATGCACCCGATGACATTCGTGGTGAATTTCAGCCAATTGCCACCAAGACCCCCGGACTGCAAGTCTGTGAACATCTCCCGCTGCTGGCGCAACGCACCAACACCTACGCGCTGCATCGCGCGATGGCCACTGGAAGCAGTGGCCATGAACCAGCATGCCACATGCTGCTCACAGGCCGGCTTGATCTACCAACGGGTTTTACGCTCAACGATGTTCCCAATGCCAAGGAATGGCCGTCGATCCCCGCCGTCATCACCTACGCGATGCAAAACCGGCAACACCGTCTTCCACCAGCTGCGATCCTGCCTGAACCAAGTGTCAATGAGGCTGCGCGTTTTCGACCTGGCCAATACGCCGGCCAATTGGGGAGCAAGTGGGAGGCGTGGCACATTGATATCGCTGCCAAGTGTCCTTTAGGAAATGGAGCCTGCCCCGATTGCTTCCGATTCGATGGCAGCAAATTTGAACACGCCGCCAGTAGCGTGTTTGAGATGCCAACGCTCACTCTACCCGAAGGCGGAAAACAGCGTTTTGGACGGCGCGTCGATCTGCTCGACTTCATGCAAGACCAGCGTAATGACCTGGCCTTCGCTGCCAATAAATTTGATCAACAGCGGCAGCAGGCGTTCGCGCTACTGACCGATCCACATACGAATCATGCATTTAATGTCGAACGAGCGGACCCTGAACTGATCGAACGTTATGGCAAGAACAAATTCGGCCTTTCCTGTCTGATGGGAAAGAACTTGATCGAGGCAGGTGTCCGGTATGTGCAAGTTAACCTTGGAAAAAACTCTTCCTGGGATACACACGCTGACAACTTCAGGAATCTGAAACAAAATCTGCTGCCGCCATTTGACAAGTGCATCTCCGCGCTACTGGACGATATGTCTTCCAGTGGGTTGCTCGATGAAACACTTGTGATAGTCGCCGGCGAATTTGGCCGTACACCAAAGATCAACAAGAATGCCGGTAGAGATCACTGGGGGCCGTGCAACACAATGATGTTTGCCGGAGCCGGAGTTCGTGGCGGCAACATTGTTGGCGCCACCGACCACCTGGGCGCCCAGCCAACCGACGAAACCCAGTATCCAGAAAATTTCTCCGCACTAATTTATGACACGCTGGGGATTCCGCGAGACGCTACCTGGGTGGATATGGAAGGCCGCCCCCACGCAATCTACCGGGGTCGACCGATCGCAGGCTTAGCGTAAACATCAACAGACAGTCGACGTCCTTGCCTGAGCTGAATTCATCTGCGTTGTACCACCGTTTTGAAACAGCAGACTAACAGTGGCACCTGCCACGTTCTGCCAGACTGCTGCCACGTGTTCGTTAGTATCGCAGGCGGTCCCATACAGCGCAGCAACACCGCTGCTCTCATCCAGGCTACGGTAACTACGTCTCCGCCAAACACGATCCTTTGCAGAAAATACTCAAGGTCGATTCTGAGCCCTCGGTAAGCAAACAGATGGCGACCGGACACCGCAAACATACGACAAATCGGCGATCAGGCAAAAGCGGCCTGTTGAGTCTGTCAACTCCCTGTCCTGACAAACTGTGCTTCCATCAAAGTGGAAGCTGAATCACCCTGGCGGTGAATACTGCCTGTCTGAAGGGCGTCGCTTTTCTTGACAACTCGGATCACGAATGATGCCACTGAACACGTGTACTCTGGAATCAACGAAAGTTAACGCGTCAGAGTGCGCACACACCCAATCTCTCCGGGGAACACGACGCATGCGATTGTCTCTATTGCGCGGTGTCGTGAGCGGCCTGGCAATCGGGCTGCTTGTGATCTTCACCCGCCACCTTCCAGCTCAAACGCAAGAACAATTTACAGCCGCGCGCACAGAACCTGTCGAGAAGATTATCGAGAGTGACGGACCC
>CAZITS010000409.1:0-5559 GCA_964542185.1 uncultured Pirellulaceae bacterium | reverse complement strand
CCTGTTGTTACCGACCTTTGGCGTTTCCACATCGCCCATTGTGGAAGGCGATGTGGTCATCTTTGCCACTGGCGGCAGAAACCGTGAGCAGTTGCGTGCCTACGATAAAATCTCGGGGCGCGAAGTCTGGAAGGCGTTATCTGTCAATTATGAACTGGGCTACTCGCAGTTTGTGGTGTACGAACATGCGGGCGTGCGGCAGTTGATTTACTGGGATCCGCAGTTCTTGCGTTCGCTCGATCCGCAGACGGGCAAAGTGTACTGGTCGATTCCGATGCAGGTTCAGGGGGCCATGTCGATTGCGACCCCCGTCAAGAGCGGGTCGCAGTTGCTTGTCTCCTCGTTTTACAGTGGATCGATGCTGGTCGATCTCGACGACGACCGACCGCGGGCTCGGAAACGCTGGCACATCCAAGGCAGTGGGGAACATCCCCACCAGACACTGGGCTTGCATGGGGTGATTACGACGCCCGTGATTCAGGGAGATTATTTCTACGGCACCTGCAGTTACGGAGAACTTCGTGGGCTTGATTTGAAGAGTGGCAAGCGGATCTGGACGAACAAAAAGATGACGCGTCAGGGACGCTGGGGATCGGCGTTTCTGGTCGCGCACGGCGACCGCTATTTCATGTTGAACGATGTGGGCGAGTTGCTGATTGTCCGTTTTACACCAGCTGGGCCTGTGCAAGTTGATCGCACCCAGCTCATCACACCCGATACCGAGTCGGGGTATGGGCCGCAACGTTTCGCCAACAGTATCGTGAATTGGTGCCATCCTGCATTTGCCAACCAGCATGTGATTGTCCGGAATGATCACGAAATGGTCCGTGCATCGCTGGCGAAATAGACGCCTTTCAGGCCGCTTTACACGGTCGTCCCAGACGCCGCAGGCGGCGTTGTTGCAGCGGACCGCTTTTGGGTAGGATAGGCGTATGGCTACTCCTCGCCCGAAATGGATCTGGATAGTGACGCTCGGTGCGTTAGTGGGGACGAGTGCGCATGGCGCAGATCGCCCATCCGCAGTGGGTCTTGCCTATTTCGAGAAGCAGATCCGACCCCTGCTGGTGCGGCGCTGTTACTCCTGCCATTCCGCGCAGGCGGGCAAGGCCGGAGGCGGTTTGATGCTGGACGAACGGTCCGGCTGGGAGAAGGGTGGCAGCAATGGTCCGGCTGTGGTTGCCGGTGACGTGGAGGCGAGTTTGCTGATTGCCGCGGTGCGTTATGACACTGCGGATTTGCGGATGCCTCCGGACAAGCCTCTCAACAAAACGGAAATCGCGCGGCTCGAGCATTGGGTGCGGATGGGAGCGCCGGCCCCCGCCGCAGACAGCAACAGGCCTGCGCTGTCGGATCCTGCGGATCCGGTAGCTGGCCGGGAACACTGGGCTTTTCGGCCACTGCAGAAAAGGTTGCCTGCGGACACGGCTTCGAAATGGGCGGGCAACATGGTCGACCGTTTTGTTCAGCGTCGTTTGGAGAGAGAGCAGCTTGAGCCAGCGGTCCCCGCACCACCACGAATGCTGGTGCGGCGTCTTTACTTTCAGTTGATTGGTTTACCGCCGACGCCGCAGCAGGTGACGCGTTATGTCGATGCGCCCCACCCTGACGCAAGTGAGCGTTTGGTAGACCATTTACTGGGGTCGCCGCAGTTTGGTGAACGGTGGGGGCGTCACTGGCTTGATTTGGCGCGCTACGCGGACTCCAACGGGCTTGATGAAAACTTTTTGTTTCGCGAAGCGTGGCGATACCGCAACTGGGTGATCGACGCGGTGAATGCCGATCAAGGATTCGACCAGTTTGTACTGGAACAGGTTGCCGGAGATCTATTGGCACATGAGTCGAGTGAACAACGCGACCGCCAGCGTATCGGTTCAGGCTTCCTGGTGTTGGGACCCAAGGTATTGCTGGGGAACGACGCGAAAGAGCGGCGCATGGATGTAGCTGACGAACAGCTGGACACCATTGGACGCGCTTTCCTTGGCCAGACATTGGGATGTGCGCGTTGTCATGACCATAAGTTCGACCCGATTCCCACAGCGGACTATTACGCGCTGGCGGGCATTTTGACATCGACTGTGGTCATGGAACAGCGCTACATGCTGGGGTCACAGCGACTGATGGAACGTCTTGCGGGACTAGGTCCAGGAGGTGCTGCTGCCGACGAAGCGTATGAAGCGTACTGGCGTGAACGGCCCGACCGACTGGAGCGGTTGAAACAGGCGAAAGCAGCGTCGGATCTTGTGCAGGCGAAGGATTTCAAGGGATTGGCAGAGCTGGCCAGGAAGCACGCCGACAGCGTTGCCGAAAAGGCCCTCGATGCAAGCCAGTCATTTGAGGCACGGGTCATGGCGCAAAAGAAACGCCTGCAGGCCTTGGCGCGGGCGGCAGAGGCACCCGCGATTCCACCGCGGGCGATGATTCCAGTCGATGCGGAAAAACCGACCGACGAATCGATTCGCCTGGCCGGCAAGTTTGATGATCTGGGCGCTGTGGTACCACGCGGATTTTTGCGTGTGGTGCGCGCGGAGCGGGTCGCGATTCCGTCCGACCACAGTGGCCGGCTTGAGCTGGCGCACTGGATAATCGATCCGCAGGCAGGGGCCGGCCAGTTAACGGCCCGTGTACTGGCCAATCGTCTGTGGCACCACTCGTTTGGCCGCGGCATCGTCCGCACCGTCGATAACTTCGGTCGCACTGGAGAAAAGCCCAGTCATCCAGAGTTGTTGGACTACCTCGGATTGGAGTTGCTGGGTCGCAACTGGTCTCTCAAAGCGATGGTTCGAAAGCTGGTCACTAGCCAGACGTTTGGTATGAGTAGCCGAGCTGATGCGAAAGCGAGTGCCTTGGAT
This sequence comes from uncultured Pirellulaceae bacterium, assembly GCA_964542185.1. Classification (GTDB taxonomy): domain Bacteria; phylum Planctomycetota; class Planctomycetia; order Pirellulales; family Pirellulaceae; genus UBA9264. The sequence continues at coordinate 2,710 of CAZITS010000409.1, read as the reverse complement.
CCGGAAAATCGTTTCCTTTGGCGGGCGCATCGCCGCCGCTTGCGACCGGAAGCCATGCGTGATGCGATGTTGCTGATGGCTGGCCAGCTCGATTTGACGCCGATGAAGTCATCTGTCTGGTATCTGGGGGACCAGGCGACTGCGGTGGGCCCGAACACGAACCGCAGGCGGACTGATTTCCCCTGCCGTAGTGTCTATCTCCCGGTCATCCGCAACGATTTGCCCGACTTGTTTGAGGTCTTTGATTTCGCCAATCCTCATTCCACCACCGGCCTGCGTCCACAGACCCTGGTGGCCACGCAAGGGTTGTATCTTCTCAATGAAGAATCGGTGATGATGGCGGCAGCGGGGACTGCGAAACGCGTGTTGCAGGAGGCGGCAGATGGTGGTCCCGATGACCTGGCCGACACGCTTTACCAGTGGGTGTTCGCGCGGCGTCCCACGACGGCAGAACGAAACGAAGTGCTGACGTTCATTGAGGATGTGATGCCCCGTTTGACGACCCAGGGAGAGCAGGATCCTGTACTCCGCGCGTGGTCGCTGGCGTGCCACGCACTATTCGCTTCCAGTCGATTTCAACTAGTGGAATAGCCATGCCCTGCTATCGTTTTACACCCATGACCAATCGTCGCCAGATGTTGAGGACGAGTGCCTGTGGAATGGGACAGTTGGCGCTGGCCGCGTTGGCTGGGCGCAACGCGCTGGACGGGGCCCAGAGCGATGGTTCCGGAAGTGTGCCGCGGACGCATCACCCGGCGCGTGCCAGGCGGGTAATCTTTTTGTTCATGTGGGGTGGTCCGAGCCAGGTCGACCTGTTTGACCCGAAGCCACGCCTGAACGTCGATGACGGCAAGGCCCTGGCCGGTGCGTCAGTCGGCAGTGACACCGCGGACCTCGGCAAGCTGATGGGGTCCCCGTTTGGGTTTGCCCAGCATGGCGAGAGTGGTGTGTGGATGAGTGAATTGCTTCCCCACCTCGCGCAGCATGCCGACCGGATGTGCGTCGTCCGCTCACTCCACACACAGGGACAGGCGCACGGGGAGGCGCTGCTGCGGCTCCATACGGGGCAAGCCAATCTGGTGCGGCCCAGCGTGGGCGCCTGGGTCAGCTATGGCCTTGGTTGCGAGCGCAATAATCTACCTGGGTTCATCACGATTTCGCCTCCGCGAGGACATGGTGGTGTGCAGAATTACGGTAGCGCGTTCTTGCCAGCAGTGCACCAGGGAATGGCGATCGGCTCGGCGGAAACGCCGATCTCCAAGGCGGTCGTCGCAAACCTGAAAAACGCGCAGCTCTCGACCGAGTTGCAACGCAAGCAGTTAACGTTGATCCAGTCGCTGAATCAACGACACCGTAGAGAAACTGCAAACGATCCGCAAATTGAGGGACTGATTGCGAATTATGAGCTGGCATTTCGTATGCAGGCGACGGTCCCGCGAATCATGGGGATCAGCGATGAGTCGAAAGAGACTCTGAAGTTGTACGGCATCGATGAAGGGGAGACGGACAATTTTGGTCGTCAGTGCTTGCTGGCCAGGAAATTTGCCGAAAGCGGTGTGCGCTATATTCAGGTGTCGACGGACTACACCTGGGATCATCACAAGCAGGTTCGTCAGGGAACGATCAGCGAAGCGGCGAAGGTCGATCGCCCGATCGCGGGCTTGTTGGAAGATCTGGCCCGCCGCGGTTTGCTGGAAGACACGCTGGTGGTGTGGGGTGCTGAATTTGGCCGTACACCAATGGCCGAAGGCGCCGACGGACGGAACCACCACCCCACCGCATTTACCATGTGGATGGCAGGTGGGGGAGTTCGGGGGGGACTGACGTATGGTGCGACAGACGAGTTTGGCTACGCACCCACAGTGAATCCTGTGCATATGCACGACATGCATGCGACGATCCTGCACGCGTTGGGGTTTGACCACCAGCGTTTGACCTACCGCTATGCTGGGCGTGATTTTCGCTTGACAGATGTCTACGGAAAAGCGGTGCAGGAACTGTTTGTCTGAATGTCGATGGGCTGTTTGTCTGATCGACCCTGTGTGTACAGCCAGCTCCACGTCGGCGGGTGAGACGACGCACGCATGGGAATTACCCGAGGGATCACGTTGAGGAGAGCCACATGACAAGGCAGGTAGATATCAGGGTCGACGGCGCAGGGACTCCGCGTCACGCCGCTCTTTCGCATCCCCGGACGCCGTGGGCGGTGTGCGCGCTGTTGCCGGTACTGTTGGCGTCACGCTGGGTCGCGGCGGAAGACGCAGATGTGACGCCAGGTCGAGTGGCGTTTCACGTAGTCGAACAGGCGGGGATTCACCGTGACGCGTCACCAGTGCATGCGTTTGTGCGGCTCCCCAAGGCGGTGCCGGCGGAGACGCCCATGCGTCTGGTCTTGCAGGGGAAGCCAGTCGTTGCCCAGTTTCGAATGCAAGGAAAGGGCGATGCCAGCAGACACTGGTGGATCGATTTTGTGGCGCGTTCCCTGCCACATGAGACGCGGCGCTACGAGCTGGAGTACGGACCCGGTATTCAGTCCTTACCCGAGCGCCAAGGTGGCCACGTGTTACGCCTCAAAGACGACACGTTTGTGGTTTCCAATGAACCTTATATCGACTGGGTGGTGCCGCGTGATTTGCTTGGGTTGTTGCGGTCGGTCGACTTTCCACCCGCAGAACATCTGCGATGCGGGTCGTCGGGTTTGCAAGTTCGG
>CAZITS010000408.1:0-5562 GCA_964542185.1 uncultured Pirellulaceae bacterium | reverse complement strand
CGGATCGCAGGCTCATTACTTGCGAAAAAAGTGGTGCCGAGGGCGACTTGCGCCTGGACTTTGGCGACGATGGCTGGATGTGCATGGCCCAGCAGCAGAGGTCCGGACCCCATCAAGTAGTCGATCAACTCGTTTCCGTGGCTGTCCCAGACATGGCTGCCTTGCCCACGGTGGATCAGGACGTTGTTGTAGAGATTCCCGAGACTTCCACCTGGCAGTAAGCGTTGCGCTCTGTCGAACAGATCGAGTTTGCTGGAAATTGCGTGTTCCATGAAAACCATTTCCTGATGCGCTGCCGGAACTCAGCTGTTAAGAGATGCCCGCGCGGGTAGCCGAATGTGTGATCGATTAACGAGCGGACGGGTTGATCCCAGCCGTTGAGGCTGGCGCTAAAATCCGTCGTGACAAACGACTGGAAATGTTTTTCGCAGTACGAACTGTTTGGGATGGCTGTGGCAAGTTAGCAATACGCTCAGGATTCGTTCCAGGAACCGCAGGTGATGTACGTTGATTACTGGTGAGTTGGATTTGCGTGGGTACGGCGTCCAGTGCGTAGTACTTATGCTCGAGGTGGTCCTGATAGACTTTAACCACGCGAAAACCCGATGGGTCTTTGCCCAGCGGGCGGCCAACAGGGCCGCTGGTGATCATCTCTACGTTACCTGCCTTACCGTAGGTATTACGGTGGTAATGGCCGGCGAAGATAGCCCGTACGTTGTATTGTTTCATGGCCGTCAGAGCTGCTACTCGCCGTGCTACGGGGAGGTTGAAGTACTCTTCCGGCTCGTCTTCGGTTTTCAGGAACCAAGGGTGGTGTTGGAACACCAGGATGTGTTGTGCCTGGGCTTGTTGTGCGTCGCGCAACATTGTTTTGAACCATATTTCTTGCTGCGCTAGTACGTCCGGTGCCGACGTTGAGTCTTTGATGACGCTGGAATTGAGGACCAGGCATCGCACACCGCCGACCCAGAAGCCAAAGTAGTCATCCCCAAAGTGCTTGCGGTAACTGTTGATCAAGGCAGGCTCCGGTTGGTTTCCGATATCGTGATTGCCGCAAACACAAACCAGAGGGATATCCTTGGACACTTTTGAGAAGTCGGCTTTGAATTGGCGCACCTGCGCGGTGTAGCGCGGGTCGGAGGGAGTCGCGTGGGTCAGGTCGCCGCAGACAATAACAAATCGGGGTTTGAGGCGATTGACGTGCTGGATGGCCCTGTTAACCAGCGTAACCTCTTGCTGGAACCCCTGGTTTTGCGTGAAAAACCCGTACTGCGTGTCCGCCAGTTGCAGAAAGAAAAAGGGCTTGTTCCATTTGCCTTCATGCGCGTGATCAAGGCCTTGGAATTCCCGCTTCTGAGCGCGGGTGAAACGCGTCGCATTGTCAGTGGCTGGTTCGCTAGAACGCGCGCGTGGGCAAGCGAAGGCAAAGAAACAGACGGTTAATATGACAAGGCGCATGGGATAGCTCTGTTGGTGTAAGTGGTGTGTGTGGGAAGGCGGGAAGCAGTGGAGAGACGCAGGTTGCAGTCCTCCAATGGCGTGTTCATCACCCAACAGCTTAACCTCTTGGCGGTGAGCAAGCATCCAGTGTTGGTGGTACAGCGTGTGGCCGGATGTTTCCGGGGTTCGGCACACGGCACTTTGTTTCTTCTGGCCCAGACGCTGCGAAAAGATAGAATGAGGGCAATCGTGTGCCGCCAGCCAGGGTTGACGTGAAGACGTGTGCCAGCCGGGGCGTGCGGGATTCCTGAGCGAACGCAGCACGCATTACAGTGAGATCAGAATGCACGAAACCACAAATCGAGCACTTGGCTGGAAGTCCGCGGACCCTCGCTATGGGCATTGTCGGACAAGCGTGACCTGTTGGCTGCTGCCTTCGTTGCTGTACGGACTCATTGCCGGTCTCGCCGGCGTGGGATCGGCGTCACAGCCGAAATTTCGTGTGGGTGCAGCAGTCCGCCAGTATACGCCGCATCCACTCCTCCCGGTTTCTGGTGGACTCGGTCCAGAATCAGCGGTGACAAAGAAACAGGGAGAGTTGACGGCGCGCGCCGTGGTCTTTCAACGCGGGGATACGGTGGTGGCGATGGTAAGCGTCGATGCGCTTGGGTTTCCAGCGGTGCTCTGTGAACGAGTCCGCAAGCGGGTACCGCGGATTCCCGCTGATCACATTCTGATTAGTGCGACCCATACGCATAGTGCGCCCGATTGTTACGCATTTCCCGATGGCCGTGGGGGTCACACTGGAAATCTGGACTATATCGAGCGTGTTTGCCAGCGGACTGCAGAGGCGGTGAATGCGGCCCTTGATGGGCTGCGTCCAGCGTGGTTAAGAGTTACCACAGGAGAAGCTCGCGGCAAGATCGCCTACAACTATTACGCTCCCGATCTGTATGATCGGAGAATGGGGTTGCTGCAGGCGGTAACCCCCGCCGGCCAAACGATTGCGACGGTTGTGAACTACGCGATTCATCCTGAAGTCCTCGGGGCAAATGTGGGAATTTTGAGCCCTGATCTGGTTGGCCCTCTGTGCCAGCAATTAGAACAGCAGGTGGGCGGTATAGCGATGTTTGTCAACGGTGCCCAGGGAGGAATGGTCACCGCAGACAACCGCGATCTTGACCGTCCGCGCGATGCGCTCAAAGCGTATTGGCATGATCAAAGGAACTGGCAAGAGTGCGTCCGTATTGGTCACACCATGGCGCAGGAAGCAATACGGCTTCTGACCGATGTTCCGTTCCAAAAGGCGCCTTCATTGGTGTGTGTGTCGCGGGCTGTTACTTTTCCTGTGGAGTCCGATCTCATTTGGAATGTGATCGAGCATTCTCCGCTGGCTTATCCCCATAACGCGGATCGCACGATCACCTCGCGGGTGAATCTCGTGAACCTGGGGACAGCGCAGATCTTGACCATACCGGGTGAGGCGATGCCGAACATTGGTTTCTACCTGAAACGCAAGATGCATGGTGCTCAGCCTTTTCTGTTTGGGCTGACCAATGACGCGTTCGGGTACATTCTCAGTAAAATCGACTATCACAGTTTTCCCCGTTATGACTACATCACGCGGACGTCTTTGGGGGAAATGACTGGAGAGATCTTGATCCGGGAATCCCTGGAACTGGTGGACGAGTCACCAGTTCCAGATTCTCCGCCATAAGTTGAAATAGTTGGAAGATTGATCGCATAGAGGAGAGTCATACGATGTGGCAGGCCAGTAGATGTGGGCGGTGGTTGCTTGCCGTGGTCCTGTGTGGCGGGGCGACTGATGCTGCCGACCCACTATTTCAACGAAAACGGAATATGGTTTATGCCGACGTGCACGGTGTCGGATTGTTAGTCGATGTGTTTATTCCGACCATGCGCAGTAACGGTCGCGGCATTGTCGATGTCGTCAGCGGGGCGTGGCATTCTGACCCGGGGAAATTGCGCGATCACGAGCGAGCCCAGATTTTTGAGATATTTTGTCGGCAGGGCTATACGGTGTTCGCGCTGCGACCGGGTTCGGTGCCGAAGTTTACGGCGTTGGAAATGGCTGAGCACATTCGCACCGGCATCCGTTGGGTGAAAGGCCGGCACCGTGAGTTTTCTATTGCCGCGGAGCGACTCGGTTTGATGGGGGCCTCTGCCGGCGGACACCTGGCTTCGTTGGTTGCCGTGACGAGTGGACCCGCCGGAGGGTCCACGGATGCATCTGTCGCGGCCGTTGGTGCGTTTTTTCCACCGACGGATTTCATCGAATATGGGACTGTAACGCTTGACCCCGTCAAGCCGGGGCCGCTGAACGAGACGCTTCGTCGTCTGGCATTTACCCCTGGGGAAATTGCTGGTTTGACTGCAGCTCAAATCAAACAGCGTGTGCACAGCATCTCTCCCGCCCGCCTGGTCACCGCCCAGACGCCACCCTTTTTGTTGATTCACGGGGGTTTGGATTTGCTTGTGCCACTCCAGCAGTCGCGGTTGATGGTTGCCGCACTGGAACGCAAGCAGGTGCCTGTGAAGTTGATTGTCAAACCTGGCGGCGGGCACCCTTGGCCAACGATTGCCGAAGAAGTCGCATTGATGGCGCAGTGGTTTGACCGTCAATTAGTGGCGAGCCGCGCACGTCCCGACGTTCCTTAGTCGACGTCGGTCCGGCAAGAAAGCGCGATGCGGACAGATCAGGTTACCGGTTCGTCAAGAAAGTCTCGTGCGATGCGCGCGTATCCTTCCGTGTAGTCCATTTCCAGATACTGTGCACCGAAATATTCGCGGGGAGTAAAATCGGCAAGGCTAAAGGTGGGGATCGGATGAAATTCGACGACGCCGTCACCCGACTGACGGACGTGAACTGTCGTTTCGGACGTCGCTTGTGAGCCGTCTATGAGCTGGCAGATGTCTGCCTGTGGGCCGTCGGCCCTCGGAATGACCTTGAGCCGCCATGACGGAGAGAGGTTGGGGAAGTCGTCCAGGTGGCAGCACGGTGCATTGTGGGGCGGATGCTCAGCGCCGAAGTGCCTGCCAACCTGGTGTCGGTGTACATCACCCGTTCGTCCATTGCGACAGTCATTTCTGCGAAGACCTTGGGGGTGCCATAGATTTCCCTTCCCGCGGGAATGCTGGAACGCGAATCGAGGAAGACTACCGGTGCAAAATAGCCGACCTGGTCTTCGAAACGACAGCGCACAAGGATCAGGCTCTCCTGGAATTCTCCGTAATTGGCTGACCAGGGTACGGATAGACCGACGGCCGCACAGAACCCGTCGTCCGTGGGTTCCAGACAGTCCGGTAGTACCCTTGCGACGGCGGCGACATCGGCGCGAAAGTAGACTGTTTGACAGCGGACATTGCGATACCTGGCCGGTGGCATCGGGTAGTAGGAAGAGAACGCAGGCATACCCAAAATCGACTTCAAGGGAATACTCATGAGGCTGCTTCCGTTGGTTGGAGTGATTGCGGAACAGAGACCATCTGCATGGCGAATACGGCCGTCTTTTCGACCTGGTCAAACAGAGAACCGACCTGGTCAAACAGAGAACCGACCTGGTCAAACAGAGAACCGAGTGCAAAAGTGAGGGCGCCGGTACGATTGTCAGGAAGTTGTCGTGGGATCGCCAGAGCAGAGCAAGTATTTGTCTGTTCGTGTTAGCGTCGCTGTCCTGTAGTGTTGTCACGCCGTTACTGAAAGGATGATCCCGGCAAACAGGAGTGCCAGAAATTCCTGGTCTGGCGGTTGCGCGAGGACAAGCCTTACTCGGGAATGTCTACCGGGCGGTCGTCGCGCCGTTTCAGTAGTCGTTCAACGGTCGCCTGGAGAGGCTGGCCTGTCGCGTCCAATAGCAGAGCCCCTGCGTATGGTCCTGTGGTATCTGGTGTGCGATTTTGTAGCCGCTGGAGAATCTGTTGGCGGGCTGCGATTCGTTCCTTCTGCGGGGCGAGATAGTCAAATTCGAAGTCACTCAACCCAGGCAATTGGCACAGGGACTGGTAGGCTACAAAACGCACGGCAGGATAAGGGTCGTCGAGCAAGATTGCCAGAAAGAAGGCCTGCCAGTCGTCACCACTGGCCGCAATCGCAGGTGACCA
>CAZITS010000407.1:0-5570 GCA_964542185.1 uncultured Pirellulaceae bacterium | reverse complement strand
GCCATTACGGAGACGCTGCTGACGGGGAGGTGAAGTCCTGGTGCCAGCGTGCCAACACGCTCGGCTCGGGTTCTCCACGGTGTAAAATCAGGCGGTACGATAACACCAGAGGGCTTTTCAAGGAAAGCGGAACTGGGTGTTGTCCCGGATAGGCGGCATTCTGCATGCTGCCACTACTACGGAGGATCCAGCCCTGGGGGAACCCGGGATTGTCCGGATGGCAGAGAATAGCCAGCCCACTAGGATCTGATTGTTCCGAAAAACGCCCGACAATATCCATCCACGCCCCGCCCTGCACCGCGGTCCGCTGCGGTTCGACGAGTCCCGTTTCACCCCTGAACCGGAGTCCTTCGGGTAGTCGGATGCGGGGTGAGAAGCCACCGTACCCTTTGGCATCTTCGGAGCCGCCGATGCGCATTTTTGCCTGCAATGCCTGCAATTCAATTCGAAAGTCGATATTCCGGTGCCCAGACCCTGCGCGATGGATGCGAATGGTGGTCGTTTCACGCACTAGGGGGAGCCGCGCATCGAGGGCATCGACGGCTTGGGGAGAAGTCCAGGTCACAAAACAGCGCAGCTGGAGCAGATCGGGATTGGGCAGCGTGGTTTCCACCGTGTGTACCTGCCAGGAAAAATCGCTGGCGAGCCAGGGGTCGCCTAATTTCCGGTCGCCGAGCCAGACCTGATGCCAGGCCCAGAAGATCCCGCGATGGTGTGGGTGATCGGCCGGGAAGTCTTCGGTCAAGACGTTCCCATCCAAATCGTAGAGTGGATGCACGTAATGGGCACGCTCAAACTTGCCTTCTTGGGCCTTGGGAGTCCGTTGGTAGAACAGGATGGGTTGTTTCCCTTCGCGGACTTCGATGCCCTGGTCATTGGCGGTCGCGGTCAGCGGTGCTACGAGATCGTCTGGGGTCGCGTGGCCCACTGTCCCGAGAACCAGAATGCCAGCCAGGATGGGGATGCGGATCATCACAACAGCTCCACGTACGAGTGAGAGATGCGCACGGGGCGCAGGAAAACTTTCCGTATAATGGCCTCTGCAGGTGAGGTTTCGCAACACAGTTGGCCGTTTTCCAGTCTGGCCCGTCGTGGCCGGGTGATCCGTTGTGGCCCGCTGGCGTGGTGTCGTGTGGTTTGCCATAATCCACGGAAGTGGCCCGTAACCGGGTCGCTTGCGCGCCCGTGGCGCAACTGGATAGCGCATCGGTCTTCGGAACCGAGGGTTGCAGGTTCGAATCCTGCCGGGCGTACTAGACTTACGACGATTTGAGATCCCATGTGTACCCACTTTTAAGTGGGTACACATCGTCTTGCCCCAGCAATTCTCGCAGTAATCCGGCGTCTTTCTGGACGTCTCCAGGGGCATAATGCCGGCGGGTAGTTTCCCAGCTTTCGTGGCGGAGTACCCTGGCAATTGTGAGCGGTGGTACCCTCGCGTCCAGCAATCTCTCGGCGCAACTGCGTCGCAGGTCATGGGCACTGGCGTATTTGACGGCTCTGCCGGTGTGGCGGTTTTCTGGTTCTACGACCACTCCCGCGGCCTTGCCAATCCTGGAGAGTATGCGTTTTACCCAATCTACCGCGAGTCGTTCGGTCTTTGCTGACCGGCCTCGCAGGCCTTGGAGCGACATGGGCCGGAAAATCCAGCCGCTGCGATCTGCCGGCGGAGTTTCTAGCAACAGACTCTCGAATCCCGGCAAAAGCGGAATTGAATCCTCGGTGGCGTTTTTTTGCATCGTGTGGGGAATCTGCAATACCGGTAGGCGGCCCTTCTTCCAGACAGGTTGGATCGTACCTGAAATATCCCAGCTGACGTGCAGGAGCTCGTTAAGCCGGAGTGCGGATTCCCAGAGCCCCCGCAACGTATATTCCCAGGATGCGGCAGCCCCCTGCCCTGTCACCGATTCCACCTTGTCCAGCATCCGCTCGAATTCTTCGGTTGTAATCGGCCGTCCTTTCATGTGTTTCAGCTTGGCGACTTTCAGCTTGCGGAGTTTAGGGACCTCTTTAAGCCATCCCTGGTACGCGGCCCAATTGATAGCCGCCATGATCGCTGCCATGTAGCTACGGACGGTGAAAGGTGAACGCCGGTGGCAGTGGCGGCTTTCCGCTCCGGAGAGGAGCTCTGATTGCAAACGATGAAGGGTCTCACCGTTTGCCATGTCGCGGAGCTGACGTGGCCTCACGATTCTCTCAGCAATATCCAGGCGGCTCTCGGCGTCCTGTGCTGATTTTTTTCCCAAGGAGGTTAACTGCAGCGTCGAGTATTCTTCGCGGAAGTCACTCCAGGCCATGCTGGGGCCTTTGACCTTTTTTGCGGTCTTTGCTTCCAGGCCCAGCAGCAGCTTGGCTTCAATTTCACTTTTGAGCCGTTTTGCGTCTGCTTCAGAACGAGAGCCGACGGAGAGTCGAATCTCAGAATCGGTTTCCGGGTCTCGGTACCGGATTTGAAACGGCCGTTTGGCCGGTCGGGCGATGCGGACTTTTGGTGTTCTCGTTTCCGCAGGCGCAGCAGTAGACTTCGTCTTAGCCATGACGTCCTCTCATACAGGATGTTGTGGTTAGAGCCGGCCCGGTGTTCCAGCACCTGGTCGGCTCGTTTTGTTGAGCACTCATTGAACCAGGACTGCTGGGAAAATTCAAAAGAAAAACGCAAACTCTCCAGCCATGGACGGGAGCCCGGACGACCGGGGGCATGTAGTACTGGACCTTGCCCCCGGTCCTTCGCTTGTGATCGAATCAACCAGCGTTATCGATGACCTCACGTCTCCAGCGGAGAGGCCCATCCCGGCTGCTGATTCAGGGTGACAGCCTCAACTCCTCATCAAGAGCGCAACGGATCGAATCAGCAAGTACATCGTGACGATCCTCGGGCCACTGCTTGACCGTCGCCCGCAGCCAGCCCGTTATGCGTTCTGCCGCCTTTGCCTCGTCAAACTCGGGGGAGGCTCCGTCAGCACTTTCCCGGAACGGTTCCGTGTGTTCCTTGATCATCTTGGCTGTGATCTGTTTACCTTCCGACTCTGAATGTTCGACAATCTGGTCCCAAACTCTGGGAAGATCGTCAGCTGGAACCACTCTCAACTCTCGACACTGAGATTCAGTAGTCGGGAGCAACTTCGGCGGGTCCGATTTTTGTCGACAATTGTTGACATTTTCCAACTGCTTTCGAAGTTCCGCTGCATCGGTCAGTTGGTAGGCGCGAGTTCGGGTGAACGCATGTTGTTTCTTGCAGTAGGCTTCAAAGGTAGGGTGATCAGCCCGGTACAGCTTTCGTTCACGGATCTCGTTCAGTGCCGCGGCCATTTCCCATTGCGCATCGCACGCCTTTTTGACCACTCCGTCGAGGCGTTTGAAATCTCGCTTCTCTTCAGTGTTGAGGGGAGCGTTTGCTAATGTGGCTTCGTGCTTCTTTTTCATCCATGTGTCCTTTCTAGAATGTTTTCTCTCTCGTAATACCGTTGACGTTGACACAACCTCAAATTCCTCGAGTCTCAGCCGGTTGTGTCAACGTCGACATGTGTCAGCAGCTGATAGACTCGCGTTGGCCGTCCTCCTTTTCCTGTAGCTGGACGATCGACCCAGCGTGCCAGGCCGATCTGAACCAGCTCATCTAATGCCGTCTCGGCGGCTTCTGTGGTAGACCATTGGCGGGATGCCCGCTGGACGTCCCGCACCTTCACTTCTCCGCCCTTGCGGGCGATCAGCTCGGTCAGGTTCTCCTTTGCCTGGCCTTGGCCCTGTGGGCTCGCAAGAATCGCGTCAGCGTCCAGGTGTGACTCACCGAGCCATTCGACAACGCCAACGTCGTCAACGGTATCGATGCGATACCCCAGACTGTCCGGTTTCGGTGCCAGGTTGCTTTTCGAAACCGCCAACACGTGGGAGTCCTTGTCGGTGGGATCGGTGCCGACCATCCAGCCAGCCCGGGCAGCGCCGATAATTCCCATACTGCCCCCGCCACGATGCTTGGCCGACATACCCGTGGCCTTGTTCAGGTGCCTGACGATCAGCAGTGCGAATTGATGTTCCTCCGCCAGCTTGTGTAGCTGTCGCAGGCAACGGCGCACGTCGTGGTCCTTGTAGGTGTTTACAGACTCATCCAGATAGGCCGTGAGTGGATCGATCACCACCAGTCTGGCCGTGTGGTCTATGACAACTTTTTCCAGGTGCTTGACGTCGCACGGCAGCGTAACTGGTTCTTCATCATCACGCCGTACTGCGTCAAACAAGATCACACGCTCCAAGTCAGCCCCGGCCAGTTGCATCCTGGGAGAAATGGTTCGTGCGGGACAGTCCTCCGCTGACAACATGACTACAGTTGAAGGTTCAAGTTCCGCGTTGTCCGTAAACGGTGGCATCGGCCGTCCGGTTGTGATGCGACCGACGAGCGACGCGATCAGCGTACTTTTGCCTAGTCCTGGATCTCCGTCCATGACCGTAATGCAGCCAAGGGGCAGCCATTGCCTCCAGAGCCACTGGGTCTGTTTTGGGTCAACCCAGCTCAATGGGTATGCAACGGGTGTTGCTGTTGCCTTGTTCATCGTCGGCCTCGCTGTTTTTGAGTTTGAGGCGACCGAAGAACACAGGAGCGGACGATTTCACTACACAATCGCTCGTCCTGTCTCCGTAGCGCATGAGGGATCTCGGTGTATATTTGGGCAATTGCCAGCTGCTGGCGGAAAGTGCCCACCTCCGTTGATCTGGCTGGTATGTACCGGCTGCTGTGGTATCCCTTTTTGCGGCATAGGGCAACGACTCGCTCGATTAGGCCGATGTTGTTAAGTTGGAGGTCAGTGACCGCGACAACGAATGTCGGGTCGTTCAAAATCATCCGCACAAGGTCTTCAGTTCCGGACATTTCATCGCTCCTCTTAGGTGATGAACGTTGAGCCTCGCTCTGAGCTGCAATCTCGGGGCGAGGCGTTTTTTTATGTTCAGGGTTGTTTCTTTGAGTTGGCAACAATCCAGTCGATGAGATCTTTTCCCACGACGTAGCCTCTTTTGCTCACATAGCGGACGGGCATCCCGGACCGCCTGGCTTGGCGAAACGCGGACTTTCCCAATCCCGTCCGTGCCATGGCCTCATTCAGGCTGTAGAGAGCCTGGGGTTCGATCATTTCCGGGGGGCGGTTATCGGTCATGGCCGCCTTCTTGCCGCGTCCGTGCAGCTTTTGCTGCCAGCGCAGATTGGACTGCTGACGGATTGAACAAGTAGCGATTCCCGGCCTTTAAGCAGGGGACCTTGCCGGTGTCAGCTTGGTCGCGCAGCCATTGTTGCGAGACGCCGACCCGCCGCGCCATGCGAGATAGGGAAAGTAGATCACTCATCGCATTGAATCCTTTGAATGAAGGATCGCCGGCCACATCAGCCAACGTTGCGATGAATAATATCAACCACCGTGTGCGCTACGCGCGCGCTGCGCGCGTAGTTTCGCGCGCGCTAGATACTATTTTGCTTTGGGTGAGTCAAGTCGGTGTGTTCCTTTCGTGTCACCCGCGACGATCATGGTGGTCCAAGCAGGGTGATCGCGGAATAATACGGCTAGTCTCGCAGGGGGTGCTTC
>CAZITS010000406.1:0-5572 GCA_964542185.1 uncultured Pirellulaceae bacterium | reverse complement strand
ACAGCGGTTTGAGGGATAATGGGCCTTTCTCTCCTCTGAGCGTCGCCACAATGTCTAGAGCCGCAACAACAGTGTTGGTGTTTCTGCTGGGATCGCTCATACCTGTCAACTGCAAACGCTGCGTAGCGGAGACAGACTCCTTCCAGAGGATCGCAGCCCGCTACGCTGCACAAATCCGGCCTCTTCTCAAGGCGTATTGTTTCCCTTGCCACCGCAGCCAGAAGCCCGAGGGTGATCTCGATCTTGAAGCGTTCAAGACACTGAACGACGCGCGACGCAATCCCCGCGTCTGGCAGAAACTCCTCTTCATGATCGAGAACGCCGAAATGCCGCCGGCAGAGAGCAAGCAGCTCACAGCGGCGGAGCTGACAACGTTACAGAACTGGGTGCGGACGTACCTGAATGCCGAGGCACTCGCCAATGCTGGCGACCCGGGGCGCGTCATTATGCGGCGGCTTAGTAACGCTGAATACGACAACACGATCCGCGACCTGACCGGCGTCGACTTCCGGGCGACGAGGCAGTTTCCGGCTGACAGCGCCGCTGGCGAAGGTTTCACGAATGCCGGCGAGTCGATGGTGATGTCGCCCGCTCTGTTTGAAAAGTATGTGGCCGCGGCCCAGAAGATCGCAGCGCATGTCGTGTTACTCCCAGACGGCTTTCGGTTCTCACAGGCGTCCGCGCGCCGTGACCAGACTGACGAAGTCATCGACCAGATTCTCGCCATCTACGCGCACAAAACCGAGTTGCTCGAGCTTCGCATGACGGGAGGCAACCGTGACGGCCGCATCAGATGGGGCCAACTCCCGCTGACCCCCTACATCAAGGCGCTCATCGAGCACCGCGAGGATTTTGCGCAACAGGGTCATTTCCAGGTGATCGCAAAAGCGAACGGGTTGAATCCAATTTACCTGGGCCACCTGTCGCGTTTGCTTACCGTCCGTCAACCCTCGCCGCTCTTGGCACAGCTCCAACAGATGCTTCGCACCACGTCGGCAGAGGACGCGGACACCGTCAATCGCGAGGCGGCGGCGATTGTGGACTGGATCAAACATTGGCAGAACCAATTGCTCGCGCTCGAAGACATTGGCCAGCTCTTCACCCCTGGTCAGCAACCACTCAATCCCATCACGGCTAGTCAAGAGTTTCGACTGGCCCTGAATCCGTCAGTTACTACTCGTCGCTCAGAACTTTCGCTCGTTGCGCACGCTGGCGACGGAAACGCCGCAGGACGGGCCATCTGGAAAAATGCGCGGCTGGAACATGCGGACTATGGCGAGGTTCCTCTTCGAGACTTGCTTCCCTGGTTCAACCGCGTGAGCGAGTTTCGGCGGGTGACCCTCGCCAGGACGGGAGAGTACCTCGCCGCGGTTGCTGTCGCTGCTACAGCGAAGCAACGGTCGGCCGCAGCGCTGGCGAAAGAGCATCACCTGGATCCAGACGTGCTGGCTGCCTGGGCTGACTACCTCGAGATCCCCGTGGGCTCGAACCGCCCCACCCAAGTGGCAGGTTTAATCAAGGACAAGAAAAACGATGTCGCGGGTCTCGCCTGGATCAAGGGGTGGGGAGCGAACCCACCGAACATCATTGCCAACTTGTCCGATACCGAAACTGCCAAAGTTCCCGGCGACGTGCCGCCGCGAACCGTCGGCGTTCACCCGACACCGACTCAGTACGTTGGCGTCGGCTGGCAGAGCCCAATTGCAGGTTTGGTCGACATCCAGGCGTTGGTGATCGATCGGCACGCTGGTGGAAACGGCGTTGAATGGTGGCTCGTTGCGCAACGAGGCGAGCGCGAAACGCGCCTCGCGAGCGGTGTGGCGGCTGACGGACAGGCTGTGAGAATTCCGGCAGTGAAAGCACGCGTCGTGCGAACTGGCGATGTCTTATCGCTCCGAGTCGGTCCTCGAGACGCAAATCACGCGAGCGATCAAACGCAGATTGATCTTGTGATTACCGAACAAGACGGGAAATCACGCATCTGGAATCTCGCCAAGGACGTATCAGCGGACATTCATGCCGGCAACCCACACCCAGACCGTCTGGGCAATGCGCACGTCTGGCACTTCTACACGGGCGAGACCAGCTCCGATGCGCCGTCCCAGATTTCACTTCCCGCGGGTTCCCTGCTCGCGCGATGGCGCAATGCGGTCGACGCTGGAAAGACCGTCGAGGCGACGCGCCTCGCGAACGAGACGGCTGCGCTCCTGGCCAGCGACCGCGTTGACAAGGTCAGCGATGCCGACCGCCGGCTATACCGCCAGACGCGTGCCATCGACTCACCCCTCTTCAAACAATTCGACCGTGCGGCCTTCAAGACGCTCGGCGCTGAACCGCGGCGCGACTCAAATCCGTTGCGCGGCATTGGAGTCGACCCGGCGGCGTTTGTGTATAACGATCTGGTCACCAACATCCCGCACTCCCTCGCCATCAAGATCCCCGCCGAATTCGCGACCGGTTGGACATTCGCCGTCTCGGGAGAGCTCTCGGGAAACGCGACTGGATTGGTGCAGCTCGAGGCAGCCAGTGGCCGTCGTGCCCCGGTCAAGGGATTCAAAGCGGGCTTGCCGTTCCTGGTGCGGCAGGGCCACCCTGGTCGTGACCAACTACAGGCCGCGTTCGATGACTTCCGCGCTCTGTTTCCGCGCGCCATGTGTTGCCGGACAATTGTCCCGATCGACAAGGTCATCACACTCGTGATGTATCACCGCGAGGACGAGCACTTTCGCCGCCTGCTGCTCACCGAGGCCGAACGAGAACAACTCGACCGGCTCTGGCGAGAGGTCCGCTATATCAGCCAGGACGCGCTGAAGATACACGAGTTCTATCCGCTCTTCCTGGAGTTCTCGACACAGGGCAACGACACCCATGTGTTCCTGCCACTCAAGGCGCCAATCCGCAAACGGGCTGAAACCTTCAGGAAACACCTGGAAGAGACCGCCCCTGCGCAGGTTGACGCTTTGGTCCATTTTGCCGCGATGGCTTTCCGCCGTCCGCTCGATCAGCGGGAAGCCCAGTCTCTTCGAGCCATGTACGCGAACCTGCGTGCCCAGAAAGAGGGACACGATGCGGCGTTGCGCGGTGTGCTGACGCGTGTCCTGGTCTCTCCCGGATTTCTCTACCGTATCGAGGAGCCCGGTCCAGGGACCGCAGCCATCCCTGTTACGGACTACGAGCTGGCGACCCGGCTCAGCTACTTTTTGTGGTCGACAACGCCCGACGGCGAACTCCTTGCCTCAGCCACGAACAGGACTCTTCATCAGCCGGCTGCGCTCGTAGCCCAGACGCGGCGGATGCTAAAGGACGGCCGCGTTCGCGGACTGGCGACCGAGTTCGCCTGCCAGTGGCTCGGCATTCGTACGTTCAGCTCGCACGACGAGAAAAACGAAAAGCAGTATCCGACCTTCACCGACGTACGCGATGACATGTTTGAGGAATCCGTGCGGTTCTTCGAGGACCTTTTCCAGCGGGACGGCTCCGTGCTGGAGATCCTCAATGCCGACCATACGTTCATGAACAAGGCACTTGCGGCGCACTATGGATTCAACGATGTAACAGGTGACGGCTGGCAGCGTGTCGACGGCCTGAAACAGCGATCGCGCGGCGGTGTGCTCGGTATGGGAGCGATCCTCGCGAAACAGTCCGGCGCCACCCGCACTAGTCCGGTGCTCCGTGGCAACTGGGTGGTCGAAACGCTGCTCGGCGAGAAGCTGCCCGACCCACCCGCAACGGTGCCTGAGCTGCCCGACGCAGTCAGCCGCACGGGCCTTACCGTGCGGCAGATGACCGAGAGGCATGTCAGCGATCAGAGCTGCGCGAAGTGCCATGTGAGAATTGACCCGTTTGGCTTCGCGCTCGAATCGTTCGACGCGATCGGCCGCTACCGTGAAACCGACCTGATTGGACAGCCGACCGACACCAAAGTGCGGCTTAAAGACGGAACGCAGTTCGACGGAATTGACGGCCTGCGCAGGTATTTGCTGACGCGCCGCCAGGACGATTTCCTCGAGCAGTTCTGCCGAAAGCTGTTGGGATTCGCCGTGGGCCGGACGGTACAGCTTTCCGATCAGCCACTCGTTAATGAAATGGTCGCGCAGCTGACGAGAAACGACTACCGCATTTCTACGGCAGTTGAGACCATTGTCGGCAGCCAGCAATTTCGCTTTCACCGCGGTCTCGAGTCCACGCATGAAGAATCCAGGTGACATGCCACGAGCAATCAACCAATCCGCCTCTCCGGACCGTAACTGCTACCAAATCTCCCGGCGTGCGATACTCCGTGGAGTCGGTGTCAACATGGCCCTGCCGTGGCTCGAATCGATCCCAGTGTGGGGAGACGAACCCCAGTCTACCGCCCAGGACAGCAGCGCAGCTCCCATGCGTCTGGCGGTCCTTTTTGCTGGCAACGGTTTCCACGGCAAAGAGTGGTGGGCCGAGGGCGCGGGCGGGGACATGAAGCTCGGCAAGGTTCTCAAGCCACTGGAGCCGCACCGAGACAAACTGCTCTTCATCCGCGGCCTCTACAACGAAGAGGCCCGCAAGGGAAACATCCACAGCTCGCAGACGGGCAACATGCTCTCCGGCGCACCGCTAGCGTCCGGTGGGAAGATTCGGTCCGGTACGAGTCTCGACCAGGTCGTCGCGCAAAAGATCGGCCACCAAACCAAAGTGCCGAGCCTCGTACTGGGTTGTGAAAAGTCCATCGCATCGGTTCACCGGGAATACTCGATGCTTTACAGCTCGCACATTTCGTGGAGCAGTCCAACAACGCCGACACCGCTTGAACTCTACCCGGCGCTGGCATTTGACCGCCTCTTCAAAGACGACGCCTCGACCAAGAGCAGCAAACTGATCGTCGACGGAGTACTTGAAGATGCAAAACGCTTGCGAGGGAAGATCAGCTACTTCGACCGCGCCAAACTGGACGAGTACCTTAACTCCGTTCGGGAGGTCGAGGTCCGCATCAATCGTGCCGGCAAGGAGCGTCGCCTGCAGGGCTGGAAGCCGACCACTGACAAACCCAACATCCCGCGTCCACCCGACGGCATGCCACAGGATATCGATGAGCACATACGCCTCATGTGCGACATCCTCGTCCTCGCCTTCCAGACTGATACAACTCGCGTCTGCACGCTGAAACTCAACAACGACCACTCGTCGCTGCGTTTTCCGCACCTGGGTGTTGATCACATGATCCACCACCTGCTCTCGCACTCTGACACGGACGACTGGCTCAAGGTCAACCAGTTCTTCCTCGAGCAGATGGCTTACATTGCGGACAAACTTGACGCGATTCAAGAAGGCGAACGCACCGCGCTGGACAATTCCCTGATCATGATCTGCTCAAGCATGATCGTCGGAAGCCACGACAACAGCCAGTTGCCCGTCGCCATCGTGGGCCGCGCTGGGGGCCAGCTCAAGACAGGCAGGACGCTCAATTACCTGGAGAAGCCGAATCGCAAGATGGCCAGCCTCTATCTTCGCATGATGGACATGATGGGCGTACGGCTGGACAAATTCGGAGATCGGAAGAGCACACGTCTGAACTCCAGTCACCGATGTATCTCGTATG
>CAZITS010000405.1:0-5573 GCA_964542185.1 uncultured Pirellulaceae bacterium | reverse complement strand
CTTCTCTCATGTCAAAACCGGATACGCAAACCCCTGCGGATGGCCCTCAGCGGCCCCCGCCGGACAACCATTCGGACACCCCCGATGATGGACTCGGCGAACCGCTCTCCCTGGCTGGAGAAATTGCCCATGAAATAGATTACAACGTCGACGACTCTGATCGCTACAAAGATCTGAAGCAAGGTGAAGTACACATCGCACGATTACAACAAATGAGTATGAATGAACTCATTAAGGAAGCTCGTGCGAAACAAGTCGCTGATGTGTCAGGTCTCAAGAAACAGGACTTGATCTTCAGGATTCTCAAAGAACGAGTTCGTTTGAACGGGCTCTTGTACGGCGAAGGCACACTCGAGATCTTGCCAGACGGGTTTGGCTTCCTGCGCTGTCCCGATTATCACTACATGTCATGCCCCGATGACATCTATGTCTCCCCCAGTCAAATCCGTCGTTTTGGCCTGAAAACGGGATCAACTGTTTCAGGCCAAATCCGTCCGCCCAAAGAAAACGAACGCTATTTCGCGTTACTTCGCGTCGAGGCAATTAACTTCCAGGATCCAAACCTCCTGCATGACAAAGTTGCCTTCGACAATCTTACACCGCTACATCCCAACCAACGCATCATTATGGAACACGATGTGTCTGACCTGTCGACACGTATTGTGGACATGGTGACACCCATCGGGTTTGGACAGCGAGGACTAATCGTCAGTCCACCTCGTGCAGGCAAAACGATTCTATTGCAGAAAATGGCGAGAGCCGTGCTCAGTAATTTCAAAGACGCGTATGTCTTTATGCTGTTGGTTGATGAGAGGCCGGAAGAGGTCACCGATATGGAACGTGAGGTCAAAGGACCTCAATGTGAAGTAATCAGCTCGACATTCGATGAACCAGCTTCACGGCATGTGCAAGTATCTGAAATGGTGATCGAGAAGGCCAAGCGTATGGTGGAATATGGACAGGACGTCGTCATTTTCCTGGATTCCATTACGCGTCTGGCCCGGGCCTGGAACAGCGAATGTCCTCAGTCCGGAAAAGTCTTGTCCGGCGGACTCGATGCGAACGCACTGGCCAAGCCAAAGCAAGTATTCGGTTCCGCCCGTAAAGTAGAGGAGGGTGGATCGTTAACAATCATCGCGACCGCGCTCGTCGAGACTGGCAGCAAAATGGACGACGTCATCTTCGAAGAGTTCAAGGGAACGGGCAATATGGAGGTCGTACTGGATCGCAAGCTGGTGGACCGCAGAATCTGGCCTTCTATCGATATCAATGCCAGCGGGACGCGTCGAGAAGAAAAGCTCATGGACCCTGACGAGTATCGCCGTGTCTGCGTGCTGCGACGTGTCCTTCACGAAATGAACGCACCCGATGCCATGGAACTACTGGTCTCTCGGCTGGAAAAAACAAAAACCAACGCCGAGTTCCTGATGAGTATGAACATGTCCTGAAAACCCCAGACACCCCCTCCGAAGAGGGGGCTCGTGAACGATGGGGCGAAAATAAACAAAGCGATCGCAAAAGCTCAAAAGGCAAATCCAGCCGCGCCGCTTACCAGGTCGACTGTGAACGCAACTGTGTTTTTGCGTCTCCGTGGAATATTCAGTGCGGCTTTTCACCACTCCTGATTAGGCTAATTCAGATACAATTACAGCTGTACACCCGCTGCGCCGGCGGTCGATAACCGAATAAAGGCCTTCTTCGCCCCTGATAATACGTCCCCGAGAAGCTGTCTGACCCTTTCAGCTTGCCAGGAAACCTACCATGAACGTCGCGGAACGTCTCTCACAAATATTATCCGAACGGAAATGGATTGCATTCGCAGGTGTCGGAGTTGCGTGCCTGCTGCTGCTGGTTACCAGCGTCAGCCTCTTCAGCGGCGGTGAGGAATCGGAAGGTTTCGTACCTTTCGAGGTCAAGCAAAGAACACTGGCAATTACCGTGACCGAACGGGGCAATCTAGAAAGCCAGGAAGAGACCGCGATCCGTTGCAAAGTTGAAAACTTTGGCCGTGGTGACCGTAGTGGCACACAAATTATCATGATCATCCCGAATGGAAGTGAGGTCAAAAAAGGCGACCTGCTCGTCGAACTCGACTCCGCAACCATTCGTGATCGCGTCGACGAACAAACCGTGATTGTCCAAAAAGCCGTGTCGATGCAGACCCAAAGCAAAGCGATGTATGACAACGTGTTGTTGAATAACGAAACCCTTAAAGCAGCTGCAGAATTGAAATCCAAGCTGGCACAACTGGCCATTGAGTCCTACATGGACACAACCAATGGGAAATTCCAGCTAGACGTCGAAGCGATCGATCGCAAGATTGATGAAGCCAATACCAAGCTCGTGGAGGCCCGTGGCCAACTCGATCTGGTCAAGATCCAACGTGCTGGCATGGAGGAGTTGTTCAAACTCGGCTATCGCGGTAAGGCAGAACGCGACCAGACTCGCTTGACTTACGCCGACGCGGAAAGTCGTGTCACCTCCAACATTAACCAGATCAAAACACTCCAGTCGGAACGTGCTAAGATGACGCTCTACGAATTCAAGACGCAACAACTAACCTTGCAAGGTGACGTCGAGACATCACAGCGCGAAGTCGCACAATCGATCAACGATGGTATTTCCAAGGCCGCCGAGGCGTTGGCGATCAAGGAGGAAGCCGAGCAGACCTCACAAAAGGAGAAGGAACGGCTGGAGCATTTTGAACAACAGCTGGAAAACTGCAAGATTTTTGCACCGCACGACGGAATGGTGGTCTGGGCACGTGCCGACCGAAGAAGAGGTCGTGAGATTTCCGAAGGGGCCATGGTTTACGAACGCCAAAGATTAATGACCCTGCCCAACTTGAAAAGAATGAAAGTCGAAACCCGCGTCCACGAGGCGGTACTCGATCAGGTGCGGCCAGGTCTCGCTGTCAGTGTCAGCGTGGATGCCTTTCCCAATCGAACCTACAACGGCATCGTTGACAAAGTGGCTGTGATTCCCGAAGACGGTGGCTGGCTAAGTGGAGGAAGCACGAAAACGTATAAGACAATGGTGCGCATCACCGAAGAGGTCGAGAGCCTCAAGCCGGGCATGACCGCTGTAGCAAATATTCACGTCGATAGTCTTCCAAACGTATTAGCAGTCCCCGTTCAGGCAGTCGTTCAAGTCGATCGCAACACCTGGTGCTATGTAAACACCCGTCGTGGTGCACAACGCAAGGACATCGTACCGGGTCGCTCGAACGACAAGTTCGTCCACATCGAACAAGGTCTCACTGAAGGTGATGTCGTCATCTTGAATCCGATGGACATTCTCGAAGAGAAAGAGCGTCAAGCCAGCATTGCCGATACCGCAGACGAATTAACGAAAGAAGGGGACACATCAGAGACCAAGAAACCATCTGCCAAGCAAGCTCCCCAAGCACCAGCCCCCGCCAAGAAACGATCTGGCAAATCAAAGCAACGCGGGAAATCAAAATCGCGACAAGGTTCTAACCAGGCAGCAGCGGGCGCATAAACACCGGTCGAGAGTGCCGCTCGAATCCGCTTCATAAGCCCACGTATTCCACGATTTCCGTAGCACTATGAACTGGACAATTGTTAAGGTCGGAATCAAGAATCTTCTGCTACACAAACTGCGCAGCTTGCTGACGGTGCTGGGCGTCGTGTTAGGTGTCGGCTCGGTCATTTCTATGCTGGCGATTGGGGAGGGTTCCAAACGCGAGGCGTTAGAGCAGATTCGAAAACTGGGTGCGAATAACGTCATTATTCGCAGTATTAAACCGGGCCAGTCCGGTGGAGGAGATGACGGCCAGGCTTCTGCCGCCAGCGAAGCAGAAACGCGTGTGTTAGAGTACGGGCTGAAGTACAGAGATTTTGACCGACTCAAAGCCACTCTACCTACCGTCTCGGAAGCAGTCCCTATCGCATTGCTCCTGAAGCCGGCATCCCGCGGAACCGGACGCATTGCCAACGCACGCGTTCTGGGCACAACACCCGAGTACATGGATGTCAAGAATTTGCGATTACGGCGAGGCCGTTTTATCACCCAGGTTGATCTGCGCAATACCTCCAACGTCGCGATCCTCGGTGCGGGATCCTGCCGCAAGCTCTTCGGTTACGAAGATCCCCTTGGTGAAAACATCCTGCTGGGTGAAGACACGTATCGCATTGTCGGAGTACTAGCTGGACAGGCGAGTGGCAATGCGACGCCAGGTGGCATCGGCCAGCAAAACATGAACGACGATATCTATATTCCGCTCGCCTGTGCGCAGCGCAGATTCGGTGACGTCCAGGTCATCCTCAACACTGGTAGCCGAAACTTTGAACGCACTCAATTGAACGAAATCACCCTCGAGGTCTCTGATCCGAATTTGGTCAGCCAGACCGCGGGCATGGCTCGCAAGTTACTCGAAGAAACCCACCCCAACAAAGATGATTTCCGCCTCGTCATTCCAATAGAATTGATGCAACGAGCCGAAGAAGAAAAGCGAATCTGGAATCTGGTACTGGGATCCATTGCTGGCATTTCGTTGTTGGTTGGCGGCATTGGCATTATGAATATCATGTTGGCAAGCGTTACCGAGCGAACCAGAGAAATTGGAGTTCGGCGTGCGTTGGGTGCAAAACAATGGGATATTACAGCCCAATTTCTCGTGGAAACCGTTTTGCTTTCTTCGGTAGGTGGTATTCTCGGAGTCGCCACAGGCATCTGCCTGCCGGTGATTGTCAGTAGCCTGGCCGGCATGGAAACGGTCGTACAGTGGTGGTCGATCTTCCTGGCCTTTGGAATCTCGGTAGGCATCGGTATTGTGTTTGGTCTATACCCGGCCCGACGAGCCGCCTTGATGGATCCTATTGAAGCCTTGAGACACGAATAATGCAGGGTCTATTTCCTCCTTTGTGTCTGTTGCTGGCATTCGCTCTGGCCGTGTGTGGATTCGCAATCTGGGCTCGTGAGGGACCTGAAGCCGGAACACAACTCCATACAGCACGGGCTTCCGGTGATGACAATTCCCGCGAGGCACTAGAGTCACACCTCGAACAGAAACAATTCGAGCGCCGCATTCTATTGGGGCTGCTCGTGACCGCGAGTGTGACGATGACAGTGCTCGGCTTCGCATCAATGCGTGGACCACAACGTCCGCTTTCCGGCTAAAAAGCCGGCTACTGATACTCTGCCAGCGAGTATCTGCTCTCTGCAACAGATGTCCGCGATTCTCCACAAGCACCGCTGCAGCTTGCTATCGCTACAAACGGCAAAGTTTGCCACTGCTACCATACCGTCATCAAACCAATAACCCTCGCCAGCGTTATTTCAGAAGCCGATGATGATTATGGAAAAGCACTCACAGGTCACCAGATTTCGGATACGTCATAGCTATGGCTACTCGCTTCGTGCTGATATGCCTGATCTTCTCCATGCATTTTCTGTCTGGATGTACACGCCATCACTATCGCCGGCGCGCGGACACAGACGCAAAGACGATTCTCAACGAAAAAACCGATCAAACTCCGTGGACCGCACCAAGCGACTATTCGATCTATCCGAAATCCGCTTCACGCCTGCACGACGAAAGCTCGCTGGAA
>CAZITS010000404.1:0-5578 GCA_964542185.1 uncultured Pirellulaceae bacterium | reverse complement strand
TCAACGTGATTATTACCAACTGCAGGCATTTCTGGCGGCTACACATGAACATGATGTGGTTTTGGCAACTCAGGAAGAACGTGGCAATCACCAGCGACTAACGACTGAGATCGAAGCCCAGATCGAACTTCTAAATAAGCAACTTGCAGATGCTGACGTGGAAAAGAAGAAGAATCTACAGGGTGTGCTGGATAGACTGAAGGAACGGTTGCCACGGCCGTTGCCGCTGATTTCAAGCATGCACAACGACATGGAAAAACGCTCTCCTATTCACGTCCTTGATCGTGGACTGGAAGACAAGCCGGGAGAGGCCGTGGGGATGAGGGTCTTGGCGGTGTTCCTGCCTGACCAGACGCCGTCGCTAGCCCCCGATACGCGTCAACCCAAGACACAATTGGCGCGTTGGATTATCGACCCGGACCATCCACTCACGGCGCGTGTGATAACAAATCGCTTGTGGCAGTACCATTTTGGTCAAGGGTTGGTTCGTACCGCGAATGACTTCGGTGCCAATGGGGATAAACCTAGTCATCCACAGCTCTTGGACTTCTTGGCTAACGAGTTTGTGCGCCGCGGCTGGGAACTAAAGCAGCTCCACCGGATGCTGGTATCGAGCCGTGTTTTTCGCCAGTCGTCACGGGTTTCAGAAACACGAGAATCACGCAGGCTGGATCCTGGTAATCGATGGTTGGCGAGGTATTCAAGGCGGCGATTGCAAGCGGAGGAATTGCGCGACGCAATGCTCTCAGTAAGTGGTCAGTTGCATCACGTTGGAGGAGGTCCAAGTGTTATCGCGGAAGTGGATCAGGAGCTCATTGAACTGCTCTACAAGCCGACTCAATGGGCTGTTTCCAAGTACCCAGGCGATCAGGCCCGCAGGTCTATTTATCTGATTGCCAAACGTAATTTGAGATTGCCGTTCATGGAAGTATTCGACCAGCCTGATCTGCAGACAAGTTGTGCACGACGTGAAGCGAGTACCCATGCTCCACAAGTCTTGGAGATGTTGAATGGGCGTTTGACGAATACGCTGGCAGAAGCCTTTGCATTGCGAATTATTGCAGAGTCTGGTTCGTCTCACGCCCAACAGGTTCGCTGCGCGTTTCTCCTTGCACTAGGTCGTGCGCCCGACACGGATGAACAACGAGCAGCAGAACTGTTTCTCGCCCAGGGATCGCTGAAAGAGTTTGCGGTCGCGATGTTCAACCTCAATGGATTTATTTACGTCGATTGACCTGGGGCCAGCTCCTGAGAGTTTTGCGAAGGCTCGATCGCTTGCAAACGAATGGACGCCGACCTGGTCTTGCTGAATCATTCGTGTAGGTTAGCTGGTGGGGTGGTTTGTCATCAGCTGAGGATGGTCATTGGGTGTGCTGGGATCGCTTGCTGGCCTGGTGGCGAACCAACTGGAGCAGCAACTGGACCACCAATAGCAGGCCGATTACTCCCGCAGCCAGCAGAAATGGCGTGCGAGGTCCCAGGCTGCGTCCGATCAGCCCGCCAAACAGGGCTCCACCCGATAAACCCATCGCGAGCGTCGCTTCGTTCCATCCACTGGCTGCGCCTTTTTGGGAGTCGGAGCTTGCCGTTGTACTGTAAGTCAAACTGGCAAAGTAGTTGAACCCTTGCATGACAGACAGTAGCGCGATCATGACTGCGAACGCAATCTCGGAAGTTGCCATCCACAAGCCGATGAGAGAAACAATTCCGATGATTTGTGCACTGGCGGAAACTGTGAAACGGTATTTCCAGGCCGGTTGCACGTACATGAGAAAGATAGTGGCAATGACGACCAGACGACCTGCTGCCAGCATCAGCCCATGTTTATCGGCCGGTATTTCCAGTTCGACGATCACATGGGGTGCCAGGAAAAAGAGGATGCTTCCCGAGAAGGTACCGCCAAAGTTCGCAATCCAGGCCAAGCGGGCAAATTGTCGAGCGGGTTGGTTTGGGCTCACGGTTTTCCGGTCGGTCTTGCAATCGATAATTTTCAGAGGCGTCTCTTTTGCCAGGAGCAGGCAGGTAAAGCTGATCACTGTAAGAAGCATTGCCAGGTACAGGGGGCCTGTGATTCCCCAGTAGCCGAAAAACCATCCGCCGATCCATTGCCCGCATACCAGACCGAGATTCCAGGAGATGCAAAATCGCAGATAGGCGAGACTTTCCTGGCGAGCTGTACGGCCCTGACCAATCCAGGCGATTAATGATGGATAGATGGTGCCTAATGCCGCGCCACTCATAATGTAGGCGAGAAAGAGAACTGTGCGGTAGGATGAAAACGCCACGACGCTCACCAAACTGACGAGCACCGCAATAGTTCCGCAGAGGGCAACCTGCTTTTTGCCAAAGCGATCGGATCCACGTCCTCCCAGCGTGTTGGTTACAGCGCTAGCTAGCGAAAACACCGCGCCCAGTGCACCCAATAGTAGTGGATCGGAGTTGGCTTCTGCGACCTGGCGCTGGACTGAGAAAATCAACAGAAACGCAGCGAAGTCCGTGAGCCAAGTCACCGTGTAGAGCATAGGTTTTCTGGCAGGATGAGTGCCCGCAATGAGAGTGGAGAGGCTAACTGGTACGTGATTGTGCCACCGGGGGATGGTGTGAGTCGAGGGGGCCATCAAGGGTACCGTGACTGCCGACAACTCACATCTAGTACCTGCAAATCGAAGAAACGCGTCGAAGTCTGGCCATCGGTTGCGTCCGGCTATACGCCGCCCTGGCAAGGGTCGTATAATCGCTGTTTAATAGTAGTTTGCCCAGTTAGGGTGGCTGTTCCAGTGACCTGCTCTTGATTGAGATTACCGAATGAGTTCTTCGTCCTCCGGTCCACGTACCATGTTCCAGAAAATCTGGGATAGCCATGTGGTGCATACTGAGTCAGGTAAGCAGACCATTTTGTATGTCGATTTGCATTTGGTTCATGAAGTTACGAGTCCTCAGGCTTTTGAAGGCATGAGAATTGCCGGCCGTCAGGTGCGGCGACCAGGCAAGACGATCGCGACTCAAGACCACAACGTGCCGACGACAGATCGCGCGTTGCCAATTGCGGATCCGATCTCGTTAAAGCAAGTGGAAACATTACGCCAGAATTGCCAGGATTTTGGGATTCGGCTATACGACTTGGACGATCCGCAGCAAGGAATTGTACATGTCATCGGACCAGAATTGGGCTATACGCAGCCCGGGATGACCATCGTCTGTGGTGACAGCCACACCGCGACGCATGGCGCATTCGGAGCACTGGCATTTGGAATTGGTACCAGTGAAGTGGAGCACGTGCTGGCAACTCAGACGTTGCTTCAGTACGAGCCCAAAACAATGAATCTTCAAATCGACGGAGATCTTAATCGTGGCGTGACGGCGAAGGATCTGATCTTGTATCTCATTGGCCAGTTAACCACCGCCGGCGGAACTGGGTACGTGGTGGAATATAGCGGCAGCGTGATTGAATCGCTCAGCATGGAAGAGCGAATGACGGTCTGTAATATGTCCATCGAGGCAGGCGCCCGTGCTGGCATGATCGCGCCGGATCAAAAGACATTTGATTATTTGCGTGGTCGAAAACACGTCCCAGAAGATTGGGATGCTGCCGTTGAACGGTGGCGTCTGTTGGCTGCTGACGAAGGTGCTCAATACGACCAGACACACGTGTTCGATGGTGCAGACGTAGCACCACAGGTTACCTGGGGAACCAATCCGGGGCAGGTGATTTCGGTTGAGGAAATTGTTCCCGATCCATCTGCACTCGGAAATCAGGCCGACCAACGTGCAGCGGAAGAGGCACTGAAATATATGGGGCTCGAAGCGGGTAAGCCGCTTACGGATGTTGGTGTGGATCGCGTGTTTATCGGGTCCTGCACAAACTCCCGGATTGAAGATCTGCGCGCGGCCGCGGCGGTAGCGAAAGGTCATCAAGTGGCGGCGAATGTGGGTGCCATGGTGGTTCCTGGCAGTGGAGCGATCAAGGAGCAGGCGGAACACGAGGGGCTTGCTGAAATCTTCCAGCAAGCCGGTTTTGATTGGCGAGAAGCTGGTTGCAGCATGTGTTTGGCAATGAATCCAGACAAACTTGATCCTGGACAACGCTGTGCATCAACCAGTAACCGGAACTTCGAGGGTCGTCAAGGGAAGGGTGGCCGCACGCATTTGGTATCGCCAGCGATGGCCGCCGCCGCTGCCGTACGCGGCCATTTTGTAGATGTTCGGGACTGGGACTACGCGGGCTGATCCCAGCTAAAGCCGTTACTCAGTGCGGCTCTTTTTGACAAGTCGGTGACCGGATCAAGCGGCATCGCCTACTGCCGCAACTTCCTTTGCCATTCATCAAAACCTTCCAGAACGGCGGTCAACTCGCGCGTCTCACCGTCGCGGAAGATGCGGACTGTTGCTTCTGCCCCGATTTCCGTATTGCCAATCAGGTTATATAGCTCGCTTGCATCTCGAACTGCTTTCCCGCCCCAATTCAGGATGACGTCACCGGATTGAATTCCAGCTGCTGCTGCAGGAGAATTTTCCGTTACACGAAACACGTAGGCACCGTCGAGTTGGTATGTGGTCATATCTTCGTTGAGTGGTAGGCCGAGTTCCTTACCGAGTTCCTCGGAGAGGGAGCGAGGTTCAATGCCGAGAAATCCACGTTCAAATTTTCCGTGTTTGCGGATTCTTTCAAAGACCACACGTGCTACGTTGCTGGGCACTGCGAAACTGATTCCTTGGTAGGATTCACCGACGATGGCGGTGGTAATGCCTACCAGCTCTCCTCTCGCATCGACCAGTGGGCCTCCACTGTTTCCCGGATTTACTGCCGCATCAGTTTGCAGGTAGTCCTTGTGTGGTCGATCTGCCGGGCCTAGCCATCGATGTTTTGCACTCACGATTCCAAAAGTAATGCTGCGGTCCAAGCCAAACGGACTACCAAGCGCCCAGACCATGGCACCCGTGTCCAATTCGTCACTGTCACCCCAGCTAATCGGCATCAGTCCGTCAGGTTGAATCTTGAGTACCGCTAAATCCGTCAGTTCGTCGCTGCCTACCATCGTCGCGGGCACGACACGTCCCCGACCGATCGAAACCTGAATACCATCAGCGCCTTTTACGACGTGGGCATTTGTCAGAACATAACCCGCTGCATCGACGACGACTCCGGATCCCTGACCTTCACTCAGGCCACCTCGTAACCAGTTGCCTCGTGACCTTTGCTTCCCTAGTACGTTGATGTGAACCACGCTCGGTCCAGCTCTTTTGGACACCTGGGCTGACAGTTCATTGAGTCGGACATTCTTGAGTGTTTCAGCTGCAACTTCGTATTGGGCTTTTTCCTTTCCCAAATTCCACGAATAGCTGACACGTTGGACCAGCATGGGCACGATTGCCGCCGAGACGAGTACGAAGGCGGCGAGCGCCATCAGCCAGGTGAGCCGGGATAGAGACGGATTAATTGGGGGCGAAGTTGGTTTGGCAAGAGGTGTGTAGAGAGGTTGATTCACGTCCCGCGGCATTGCGGGACCCGGCGTCGCTGTGGAGGGCGTCGCTGTGGCTGGCGTCGCTGTGGCTGGCGTCGCTGTGGCTGGCGTCGCTG
>CAZITS010000403.1:0-5592 GCA_964542185.1 uncultured Pirellulaceae bacterium | reverse complement strand
CGCGGTATCGCAAAAACATGTTTGCATCCCAGACCCAGACCTATTACAGCCTGGTCCAGCAATTCCGCCGCATCGAAATCCAAACACAAAACTACTTCAACCTGATCCGCAACTTCAATCAACGTGAAGCCGAGTATCGAACCCTCGGATCTTCCTCGCGGACAGACGTCGACCAAATTGAACAACAAGTATTGAACGGACAAAGCAATCTCATCTCTGCATGCAACGGGCTCGAAAGGGCATTGGACGCACTCAAGTTGTCCATTGGCCTTCCCATTGAGCAACAAATCAACCTTGACCTTACAGAGCTGCGGCTGTTGACAGCGCGTGATGAACTAGCGGTTACTGGAGATTCAATGCGCCGCATCCGCAGACGCCTGGAATCAGCGCGACAATTAGGTGCACCCTCCGTCGAAGAACTCGTCAGTCCGGCTTTGGTATTGATCGAGCGTGTTTTTGACTTTACGGACATTCAAGAGAAAACCGGCCTGCAGCCGCCTGACCTGGCAACGCTGACGCTGCTCCAAGCACAACTGCAGATCGTGGAAGCACGCTTATTGAGCCAGTTCTCCATCGAACGCCTGAATCAAGAGCTCGAAGTTGTTCCACCGTCAATTCCCAACTTGTTCCAAAGACGAATGGAAGTCATTGAAGAACAACTGAAATTACTCAAACACCAAATCGAACTGTTGAGAATCACCGGCACTGACGTCGTGAATATTCCTCAACACCAAGAACAGCACCGATCGCTGGAAGCGAGCTGGGACGCGTTGACGAAAGGGTTTCAGGATCTCATTTCGGAAGCCCAGCTCGAGCGTCTGGAGCCCCTGCTGGCGGAGGCTGCCAAAGTCCAAAGCACTGTGGCAACTCAAGTCGCAACCTTCGATCAGCTTG
Organism: uncultured Pirellulaceae bacterium; assembly: GCA_964542185.1. GTDB lineage: Bacteria > Planctomycetota > Planctomycetia > Pirellulales > Pirellulaceae > UBA9264. The sequence goes on along the minus strand of CAZITS010000403.1, from coordinate 4,698 downwards.
CGCAACTCGACGCAAGCCTGCTCAATCCCGAACAACGCCTGCAACGCACTCTGCAACAAACCGACTATCTTCTGGATGCTAGTTCTTCGCTACTATCCATTTCCGGATCTGGGCTTTCGCCTCTAGAAATCAACGTCGATGATGCAATGCTGACTGCCCTGACGCAACGCTACGACGTCATGAACCAACGGGAACAACTGGCTGATACCTGGCGGCAAATCAAGTTCCGTGGCGACGAACTCAGATCGATCTTGAATCTGCAAGCATCGCAAGTGATTCGCACGCGCCCCGACGTCAACAATCCTTTTGACTTTACAATCGACGAAGCTTCGACCTCACTTGGCGTGACCTTTGATGCCCCGTTAAATCGGCGCGCACAACGAAATAGCTACCGTCAATCATTGATCAATTATCAACGGGCGCTGCGTAACCTTACTCAAGTTGAGGACAACGTTAAGTTCAGCGTCCGCAATGACCTGCGGGCAATCGACTTGGGCAAACAGACCTACGCGATTTCTGTCGCCAGTGCTGCCTTGGCCAAAGACCGCGTAACCGCAACCGAACTCCAATTGAGCCTGGGGGTCCAGAATATTCGAGCTCGCGACTTCCTGGAGTCACAAGCATCGTATACCAGTGCGCTCAACGCTGTGGCAGCTCAACACATCGATTTTATCCTGGCTCGGATGCAACTCTTTCTGGACCTGGAACTATTGACCGTTGACAACAACGATTTCTGGCATGAGCTCTACGACGAATCCGTCCAACCTCAGCCACAACTGGATCCACCACTTCCCGATGAACCCGCTTACGGGCGTCTCACACCACACCTGAAACACTCGAAGCGAATTCGTCGGATGCTTGAAGTACCACGCGGCACTCCTCAAATCACCAGCCCAGAACTGCCAGAAGGTGCACCAGCCGCCAGTGCGGCAACGGCACCCGATTAGTGCTCGAAGCGGTGACCGCGCAACGGGATGCTGCTACAGCGGCAGAACAAATGAGAGCTGAGCCCTTGGCATCCTGCAAAGTCCCGTGAACAGGAGCTGGTAGCCGGGAACTATCCCCAGAATTGCCACCACGGCCGGCGCCGTGGACTTGAGCGCGGCCCAGCGCCGACACGCTTCCCATGTGGCCCAATGGCGCCGTCCATGCAGACACGCGTCATTTCTGCCTCAGCCATGCTGGCATCAACCATATTTGCCTGTGTCAGATTCGCGCCGGTCAAATTCGCTCCACTAAGGTCCGCCCCGCTGAGATTAGTACGAGAGAGATTTGCTTCCGTCAGGTTTCCACGCAAATCTGACAAACTCAGATCGGCTCCTGAAAAATCAGCACGAGTCATCTCGCAGTCACCTAATTTCGCGTACCGCATTGTCGCACGCGAAAAATCCGCGTCGGACAACTTAGCACCATTGAGCATGACATCCGTCAAATTTGCCGCTTGCAAGTTGGCGCGCTCCAGCACCGCGCGATGCAGGTGCGTTCCTTGGAGGTTTGCGCCCCGCAGATTCGCTCCCGATAAATCGGCACCAGTGAGATCGGCGTTATGGAAATCAACGTTTTTCAAGTCTTTACCGGAGAGGTCCGCTCCAGAAAGGCGCTGATTCGCCAGGTTCTCGCCTGCTAGCGAAGGACCATCCACACGCAGCAAAACTTCACCCGAGTCCTTATGCTTGATAACAGCCATGGGAATTCTCCTCCACTGGCCCAAGTAAAGTATCCTTCGCTAAAACCACGTTTAGCGAACCGCGAATACCTGCGCCTCACAGCACCGGAATTGCGCTACTACTCTGGCATCGGCTATAAAAAAGGACACCAAACGTTGGTCCGCCTTGACCAATCGCCGAGTCCAGGTAAGTCCGCGTTGGAGGAGCCGAAAATTACGCCACAACTCAGGTTGCGCCCGTAACTCAAACAAACTATCAGTGGTCAGGAACCACACCCCGGTTCACCAGAACATCGGAGGGACCAAACTCACACACCCAGGTTCCTGTCCATCATCAGCCTGTAGTTGCGCAGGTTAACGGAAGGCAGGGCGTCATGCAATTGCGAAAACACTGCCCCCCCCCGTTCGGACCACTTGCTTATCTGGACTGACACCAGCGGTTACTCGCAAGTTCCCTTCGATCCTCCATTTACGAGTGCCCTGTATAGCGGGTAGGCTCGTCATTCACACCAAGCTCGACCACCCGATCGTGACGGATTTCAGCCCGATGAACTTTCGCGTTGACCTCAACATCTTCCGCGGCCCACTGGACCTGCTGCTGTTCCTGGTACGCAAACACGAAATTGAAACACCCGAGATTCCCATTGCCCTGATTACTGAGCAGTTTCTCGAGTATCTCACCGTCCTGGAGGAAATCGATATCGATGGCGTTGGAGATTTTCTCGAGATGGCGACCACTCTGATGGAAATCAAGTCACGAATGGTATTGCCACGAGAAGGTGAAGAGAATGAGGTGATCGATGATCCGCGAGATGAACTGGTCAAGCGTCTGCTGGAATACAAGAACTATCGCGATGTAGCCAGTCTTCTGGACGACCAAAGTCGCGAATGGCAACAACGTTACGCGCGGCAAGCCAACGACCTGCCACCGAGGAGAGTCGACTCTGCCGACCAACCTATTCGGGAAGTGGAATTGTGGGATTTGGTTAGCGTATTTGGCCGCATCATGCGCGACACCCAAACAACACAACCATCGAACATCGTCTATGACGATACTCCGATCCAACACTACATGAGGAAGATCCACCTGCGTCTCGTTGAGGACCAGAAAATGGCCTTTTCCGAGATGTTTCAACCAGGCATGCACAAGTCGGTGATGATCGGCATTTTCCTCGCCATCCTCGAATTGGTACGACACCACAAAGTCCTGGCGCATCAACCCGACGCACACGGAGATATCGAAATCGAACAAGCGGAGGGATTTTCCGAAAAAATTAACTTGCCGGATGAAGATGCTTACCAGCAAGGAACTATCGACGAGAGCACCTTGCCGTCGCGCCCCCGTTAAGACCGCCGCAGCAGATGACACAACCCGGCGTTCGTCTCTTGGTTGCGGTAGGCGCCTGCATGCTCCAGATTTGATTTGCGCGCCGGTTCTCATCACCACTTAGTCGATCGCATATGGATCGGCAAACGCAGCAAATGCACCCAAGCCACCGTCAACCTCTAGATCTGTAGCTGTCACAAAAGAAGCATCTCGACTCGACAGCCACAACACTGCGTTGGCAACTTCACGGGGCTGTCCAATCCGTCCCAGTGGATGTCGATTCGCAAGCTGCGCTTCACCTCCCTGCGAATCTGCTGTCGAGGTTACGAGTGGCGTTGCGATCGCCCCTGGAGAAACCGAAAGTACGCGTATACCTTGTCTCGCATACTCAACGCCCCACTGTCTGGCTTGCATCAAGTTCGCTGATTTGATGGGGCCATAAGCTGGCACACCCCGGGCAGTGCGATGTCCCTGTGCACTCGCGATATTGATGACCACGCCCGCGTGCTGCCGACGCATGACTGCCAGCACATACTTTGCCATAAAAGCATATCCGGACAAATTCACTGCAACCATGCGCTGCCACATGTCAGACGGATACTGATCCATCGGGAGGTACGAATCCGGGGGTTGTATCGCGGCATTATTCACCAGCACGTCGACTCCACCCCATTCCTCAACTGCCGTTTGGACAGCCGCTTCACACTCTTCTTCGCGGCCAACATCAGCCTGGTGGAAACGCACCCCATCTGGCAATTCGTGAACCTGTGATTCATTCACATCAACGGCAAGTACTTCCGCTCCGGACTTGCGAAAAGCCGCGGCAATTGCCCAACCAATACCGCTGCACGCGCCGGTAACAATTACCACACGCCCATCATTTTGATAACGCACACTACCATGAACATCCCGCTTCGAGCTCAACGAACTTTCCTCCTGTATTTAACCCATCACTTCTTGTTGCAACGCCAACCAAACACGCGAACGCTCCACCACGTCGATTTATTGCAGGTCCAACACGTCACATAGTGTACAAACCCAAGTGGCATTCAAACGCCTAAGCGCGGCAGTACTGGCTCTTCGCCGGCGGCGTGTAGCGAACCTGCAAATGGGGAGTCTGTATTTCCTGATTTTCCCTTATTCGTGACTCCAGGCAACTTTCCAGTATGCCACTTACCAACATGGTGCGTTCAACCGGGTAGGGTGCTCTACCGCGAAGAACCATCTCCTCAATTTTCGCAACCAAACAGGCCGAATAAGTCACGTTCGGCTCCGGTGGCAAGTGGAATTGAGTGGATTGAATATCCGCCAGGCCCCGGACGCGTGCCGCAAAAGTGAAGTCACCTACCGCTCCGTTGAGCATTAGCATTGTAGCGCGAGTGCCATCTACATATTCCAAGAAATAAGCCGCCGGTTCTTTTACCAACCGAGGGAGTTCACCACTCCCGACAAGATCCTGGGGACGCGCATCAACAAGTGTTTTCCCGAGAATCAAATCCGAACGCGACAGAGCAGATGCCAATAGATCCTTGGACCAGCGTCCGTCAGCACCCGATCTCCACACAGCGTCTCCAGTCAACATCTGAACCGACCTGACGCCAGTCTCACCGCCTTTACGGCGTTCAAGCATGCACTGCATGGCTTCCAACGCATGGTAGTCCATCGCATCTGAAGACCCGCCACCGACCATTAATGCGTCTTCCAC
>CAZITS010000402.1:0-5599 GCA_964542185.1 uncultured Pirellulaceae bacterium | reverse complement strand
CGGTACCCTTCGTTTGGTGGGCGATCGCGGGGGTTTGGGTGGGGGCGTCGGTGTCGACGCTGTCTCGGGGAAGCTGCGTTGGCGTTACATAAAGACCGCCGGTAACGCTAACATCATGACCCCTATTGCTACGGGCAATCGCATCTTTTCCTCAGGCTCGCGCACGGGTGGCGCTCTGCTAAAGATACAAACCCGTGAAGAAACCGCGGTTGCGACGGAACTCTATTTGAATCGTGCTCTGGCAGCCAGCATCGGTGGTGCCGTCGTCTTCGATAAACATCTGTACGGTACCACCCGCAACTCCCTGTTCTGCGCCCACTTCGAAACGGGAAAATTACTGTGGTCGGCTCGCGCAGCAGGCGCCGCGTCGCTTTGCGTAGCAGACGGCCGCATCTATGTGCGTGGGCATGGCAGTGGTGACGTCTTGTTGGTAGAACCTTCCCCCAAGTCCTTCCAGCCACGGGGAAAACTAAAACAACCTCATCGCAGTACTACCCGTGCGTGGCCACATCCGGTGGTGGCCAACGGCTGCCTGTTTCTGAGAGATCAGGGAACACTGCTATGCTACGACGTGGAGGCAAATGCCAACTAAACGTGCCTCACGGCAAGTCCATGGTCCGCAAAAAACGGCCTCGCGGTTTGCTCAGGCAAGCAACACTTCGGCATCTGTCTCAGTTTCTGTCGCGTGGCAGAGCCGACTGTTTGCCACTGTCGGCAATTCTCGGAAGCTGGATTACGTGACCTGCTCCTTTCAGTGTTTTCACCAATTGTGCAGGATCATCACTCGACAGACTGTTCGGGCGATAACGCAGTAGGCTGGCAACTTCTGCTTTGGTCCCCAGTTTCCCATTGAGGTGTAACTTGCACCCGGCCTTGCGCACTTTATCAATCAAACTGGCGTCAGTCAGCCAGCGTGGCCAGAGACGAACCATCGATACACCAACTTCGGCAAAGGCTGCTATTTCATCAGGGTTTCCCACCAACCCCAACTGCCGTGCCGCGGGCAACAGTCGGCGAAACCGTCTGGCCTGCGCGACACTCCGGACCCCAATGATCGTACGCTCACTATCTTTGCCGCTGCGAACCTGGGCTGCTACTTTACGATCGTATTCCTCGCCCGTTTCTTTCAAATCCAAGAGCACATCCATCTTGCCACGGCAAATGGCGTAAACTTCCGATAACGTCAGCACTCGCTGGTCACTAAAGCGGGGATCAAACCAGGTGCCTGCGTCGTATTCGCGGATCTCGGCCAGTGTTTTGCCACCGACAGGCCCGCTTCCTGTCGTAGTCCGGTCCAGTGTCGCATCATGAAGTACTACCAGATGTCCATCCCGCGTCGTGCGCACATCTGCCTCGATCACAGTCGCACCTGAAGACACCGCCGCCAGTGTGCTGGCGCGCGTATTTTCCGGGCAACTGCTACTTGCGCCTCGATGTGCAATCACCTGAATAGGCTGTTTCAATGTGGAGGCATCGGTAACTGGAGTCTGTGTCCCCTGAGACGCCAGGATGATGCCCAGGGACAAATAGAACATCAGCAGTTTCATCGCGCTCTCCTGAGTCATGGTTTACTAGAACGTTCTCAGGTGCAGAGAACAGCTGCAACTGAGAATCATCGGCTACTCGCGGTTCATTTCACGGAGCATGCACCGTGTTGCCCCTGCCCCAATCCTGGGTAACAAACACACATTCAAATTCCAGCTCTCTCCCTGAACGTCGTTCTGATACGATACCCCCAACACGCAGAACAGCTGCCCTCCGGCACCATTTTCCTGCCCTATGATTTCCGCCGGTGTCTGTAATGGAACCTCTCACAATCAACAATCTCTGCTACCGTTGGCCTGCACGTCCAGTGGTCGTCATCTGCGCCGACGGATGCGACCCAGAGTACCTGGAATGTGGCTTGCGTGACGGGATCTTACCAAACTTGTCAAAGTTGATCTGCAAAGGCATGCTGGCGACCGCGCACAGCGCAATGCCCAGTTTCACCAACCCCAATAATGTCTCGATTATTACAGGCGTCCCCCCTAGCTGTCATGGAATCTCCGGAAACTATTTTCTGGATGCTGAAACCGGGACCGAAGTGATGATGGACGACCCGCGTTGGTTACGTAGCGAGACCATTCTCGCGGCATTCGCAGCACGTGGCGCCCGTGTCGGCGCTATCTCCGCCAAGAACAAGTTGTGTAAACTCCTGGGCGCTGGCCGCTGCAATCCCACTTTCGTCTGTTTTTCCGCAGAATGCGCCGAAGCCTGCACCATTCCTGATCACGGAGTTGAAGGAATCATTGAGATGGTGGGGCGCCCCCAACCGGAAGTCTACTCAGGGGACCTGTCACTCTTTGTACTCGACGCAGGAATTCGCTTACTCAAACGCCAACGCTTTGATCTACTCTACCTGTCCCTGTCAGATTACATCCAACACAAACATCCACCTGGGTCGCCAGGGGCCAATCACTTTTTCGCACAATTTGATGTACGGGTCGGTATGTTATCCAGCCTGGACATTGTTCTGGGCATCGTCGCGGATCACGGGATGAGCGACAAATCGCAACATGATGGGTCGCCGCAGGTGATTTATCTGCAGGACGAGCTGCAAAATCAATTCGGAGTCGAGCGAACAAAGGTCATACTGCCGATCACGGATCCCTATGTCGTACATCATGGTGCTCTGGGTGGATTTGCCCGCGTGTATTGTGATAACCTGCCAATCGATCAGGTCGCTACTTTCATCCAGCAACTACCGGGAATCGAGCTTACCTTGGCTCGCGCAGACGCGTGCCAGCGTTTTTCCCTGCCATCCGATCGTGAAGCCGATCTGGTCGTGGTAAGTAAAAAACATTACGTCATCGGTACGCAACGCATGCACCATGATTTGCAGGCGTTAGGTGACCACCGGCTACGGTCTCACGGCGGCATGTCAGAACAGCCTGTTCCGTTCCTGATCTCGCATCCGCTAACCAGGTCATACGCCGATCGGCTGCAGCAGACGCCACTTAATAATTACGACATTTTTGATTTTGCCATCAACGGCGTCCTGTAGGAACAAGCCCCAAGGCGACAACTCATGACTCCCAAAGCGCGCGCCGCTGTCTATCCAGCACCCAACCAGCCTTTTGAACTCCGTGACTTTCCTCTGCGCAACGTCTCAGACGAAGAGCTTCTGGTGCGGGTTTCGATGAGTTCGATCTGCCGGTCGGACATCCACTCCTGGCAGGGAAAACGGCCCAACCCGTGCCCCGGACTGCTGGGACATGAAATCATCGGGCGTATCGAACAACAGGGAAGTTGTGTCATTCAGGACCTGCGAGGAATACCACTGGCCGTTGGTGACCGCATTACCTGGACCGAGTTCTTTCACTCAGGAACGGATTACTATGACGCAATCCACAACCTCCCGCAAAAGTCGATCGGACTCCGCAAATACGGGCATGAATCCGCAGACACGCAACCACATTTCCTGGGAGGCTTCGCTGAATACTGCTACGTCATGCCTGGCACCGGAATCCTCAAACTGGCTGACGAACTCACGGATGAAGAGGCCGTACCGCTGAACTGTGCCGCTGCGACAATGGCCTCCGTATGCGAGGCATCACAGATCGGACTCGGGGACACGGTCGTCGTGCAGGGCTTGGGGTTACTTGGCATTTATGGTGCCGCCATGGCGCGGGCACGTGGAGCGACCCGCGTGATTGGCATCGACACGGTAGCCGACCGACTGAAAACGGCCCGACACTTCGGTGCCACAAGTTGTTTGAACGCCGCTGAAATGAGCGAACAGGATCTTGTCACAGCGGTGCGGGAGCAAACCAGCCCCGATGGTGCAGATGTCGTTCTCGAAGTCTGCGGGAATGCCAACGTGATTCCTGCTGGAATCCAGATGCTGCGCCGCGGAGGCCGTTACACGACAGCGGGGCTGGTCAGCCCTGGTGCCAACGTGACGTTCGACGCAAATCTTCTCGTCCAGCGAATGGTGACCTTGCGGGGCATCCACAATTACCATCCGCGGCACCTGCTGCAAGCCCATGATTTCATATTGAGCGAACGAGAACGTTTCCCCTTCAGAGATTTGATCGAAGCCCGTTTTCCATTGGATCAAATCAACGAAGCGTTCCAGCAAGCTGCCGACCGCGTCGTCCTGCGGGCATGCGTCACGCCTTAATGCGAGGACTTGCCCGTCGGATCCCGAGGACTCTGCTCGCGTTGTTACCAGCTGATCAGGCTCCGCCACCTTGGCTAAGGCGCATTACTGCCCACACAGAGCAGACCCCCGTCAAGCAGCGTCACAAGCACCTGTCCGTCGCGATCGACGATCAAGCCGCCCGGAAACGGATCGGTGGGTAACTCATGTCGAAACTGCTCGACGCCCGTTTTCGCATTAAGGGCAACCAGAAACCATTGGGCTTGAGAGCGGAAACGCTGCTGGTATCGCAACACCGCGATGACCGCATTTGGAGATACCACTAACGAGATCGTTTCAAATTTATTGGTTTCCCCTAGATCGGATTGCCAGCGCATCGCGCCCTGGTCTTGCAGTGACGTCGAGATACTTCGCAACCAGCCTCGCCTTTCTTTGGTATCGCCGTAGCCCTCCTGCACCTGCGTAGCAACCGTGGCGCTGTCACACGCTGCCAGCTTGCCTTGCTTGAAATTGACGACTGCCAGCGTTTCATCATTCCATGCGGGCGGGATGCCCCCGCTATTGAACCGATACGATGTATTCTTGCCAAAGATATTGAACCATCCCTTGGTCGCAACGTTTTCTGCCGCGGAGTAAAGAATCCGCCCGCCGACCATGACCGAGACCTTCTGAAACACCCCCACAAATTGACCGGCGTTGGCCTTCGGCTGTCCCCGGACAAAAGGGTCCGCCCGGCGCTCCCCCGTGCGGCGACCAAAAGTAGCACGCGACACCTGGTTACCACCCGCCAACAGGAGCTGATCTCCTAGTAAAGATAAATTCCCCTGGACACTAACCCCCTTGCGCAGTGCTGGGCTGAGGTGACCGCTGGCGTTATTTTGCCATTGGATCTCCCCGGTAATCGCATCCAACGCGTAGACATACGTCCCATCATGGTCGACGATCCCCGCCGCCAGGTAGGCGACACCTTCTTCGTCAATCAAGATGCCGCTATTCACTGGCCAGGTCGAAGCCAGATGGCCATAGATCATGATGTGACGTTCGACCGGAGCCGCACGAAACTTCCACAACAGCGCACCTGTCGCAGCTTCGAGACAGTAGGCATACCCATCGCCTGATCCAACGTAGAGACGGTCACGCCACAGCGTGGGCGGCTGTCGAACAGGTCCAGCTGTGACAAATCTCCATTTCACGTCACCGCTACGCCCGTCCAACGCACGAACGACCCCATCTGTGCCTGTATGAAAAACCAGGCCACCTGCTGCGACAGCAGGTACGGGTCGAAAATCTCGATCGGGCAAGTAATTCCAGCGACGTTGCACCGTTGCCGGTATGTCAACACGTGTCGAGGAAGAACGATCATTATCTGCACGATAGGTCGGCCAATCGCGTTGTGTAATCGAGAGCGGCACGACCTGCGTCAAGTCGTCTCGTATTCCCGTAAGGTTCTTCGCTGCA